>NCBI01000027.1 GCA_002255365.1 Chromatiales bacterium 21-64-14 | reverse complement strand
GCCTCGTATGTTCGACGAAGTCATAAGTCCCTCTGTTATGCCCAACGGCCCGCTTTACGGGCGACGGCGCGTTAGCGCCGACGTCCTGTGGAAGCAGTGGTTATGCGGCAAGTTGCTTGAACAAGGTAGCGTCGCAGCACATCGGCCTACAGGGTCCGCCGGGCGGCCGAGTAGTCTGCGAAAATGCCCCGGTCCATCCATGACTCGAGCTTTCGGGCGCAGCTCTGAGCTTCGCCCTTGGTATCGAAGGTCGCTGTCTGAAGCGGGTAGCCGCGCCGACGCACCTTGAGTTGCGAGGTGCGGCCACGCTGTACGAATGTCGCCATCGGTCTCGTCTCCATCGGTTGGGGACGATGTATAGCGACTGGAGCCGGAAAGTCGGACCGCGTGTCCCAAATTTGTCCCAAATTCGGGTTCGCCCGGACTCGACAGCATGTAAGGCGTGGATTTTGCTACTGCGGATATGGTCGGGGTGAGAGGATTCGAACCTCCGGCCCCTGCCTCCCGAAGGCAGTGCTCTACCAGGCTGAGCTACACCCCGATTGATGAAAACCGAGAATTCAGTAGGTGCGGTAAACGGAGAAATCCGCCAATGTGTCAAGTCCGTCGCGGTACCTCGAAGCCGGTATCGCCGCGAGCAGGGCACGGGCCTTGGCCGCTTCGCGCCGCGCAAGCGCCTCAGTGTACGCGATGGCTCCGGTGGACTCAACGGCTTCCTGAACAGCGTCGATGTACTCCCGTCCACCTTCCCGGATTGCCCGTTGCAGCACCGCCGCCTGCTGCGGGGTGCCCTGCCGCAGCGCATAGATCAAGGGCAGGGTGGGCTTGCCCTCCGCCAAGTCGTCGCCGATGTTCTTGCCGATCTCGCCGGCGCTGCCACTGTAGTCCAATACGTCGTCTACCAACTGAAAGGCGTTGCCCAGGTGCCGCCCGAAGCCGGCCAGGGCGTGTTCCTGCGCCGCAGGCATCTCACCGAGGACCGCGCCGAGCTGGGCGGATGCCTCGAACAGCTGGGCGGTCTTGCAGCGGATCACCTCCAGGTACTGATCTTCCGTGGTCTCCGGATCCCGGCAGTTCAACAGCTGCATCACCTCGCCCTCGGCGATGGTGTTAGTGGCGTGGGCCATGATCTCCATGACCCGGGGGCTCTTTACGTCCACCATCATCTCGAAGGCGCGCGAATAGAGGAAATCGCCCACCAGCACGCTGGCCTCGTTGCCCCAGATGGCGTTGGCGGTCTCCCGCCCGCGGCGCAACGCGGAGTCATCCACCACGTCATCGTGCAGCAGTGTGGCGGTATGGATGAACTCCACCACCGCCGCGAGATCGATGTGGCAGGTCCCCCGGTACCCGCAAGCGCGGGCGCAGAGCAGCAGGAGCACCGGCCGCAGCCGCTTGCCGCCGCTGTTGATGATGTAGTGGGCGAGTTGATTGATCAGGACGATGTTGGAATGGAGTCGACGCCGGATCAGCGCGTCCACGGACCGCATGTCCTCTTCCACCAGGAGGCGGGTCGCTTCCAGGGACAGGGTGCGCTCGGTTTGGGCCGTTGTCTGCATGGGTCTCGCCGAGTGTGCGCTGCTTAGGCGCCGGTCCGGATCATCATGACGCTACGCTACTGCGGCGTTCGGTCACACCTTCCGATCCCCCGCGCCCCATAACGCCCGCTATGCTCCGCATCGAGATCGGAGATCGGTCCTCGGTCTCCCGCGCGCCGCGCGCAGGTGGCTCGAACCGGCTCCTAACGGCCTTGGTCTTGTTCGAGGGGCGCGGCGGGCACGCCCCCAGGGCCAGTCCGGGGCTGGGGCCAAAAGAATGGCACCGCAGCACAGCTTACGGTTTGACCCAGCGCAACGCAACCGATACAATGCCGGGTCCTGAAAATCACCACTCTTACAACCGCTTTGGAGAACCGCCCATGTACGCCGTGATCGAGACCGGCGGCAAGCAGTACCGCGTCCAGGAGGGCACCGTCCTCCGGGTGGAAAAACTGCCCGCGGAGCAAGGTGCTTCCGTGGAATTCGACAAGGTATTGATGATCTCCGACGGGGATCGTGTCCAGGTGGGCACGCCCTACGTTGCCGGCGGCAAGGTCACCGCCACCGTCAGCGCCCAGGGCAAGGGCCGGACCGTGGAGATCGTGAAATTCCGCCGCCGCAAGCACTATCGCAAGCAGGCTGGGCACCGCCAACCCTATACGGAGTTGCGCGTTACCGGCATCGCTGGCTAGATCAACGAGGTACAGAGGCCATGGCACACAAGAAGGCAGGCGGCAGCACCCGCAACGGACGTGACTCCGAATCCAAGCGCCTGGGCGTGAAGCGCTTCGGTGGCGAGGCGGTCATCTCGGGCAACATTCTGGTCCGCCAACGGGGTACCCATTTCCACCCGGGCACCAACGTGGGCTGCGGACGGGACCATACCCTGTTCGCCCGCGCTGACGGACAGGTCACCTTCGAAGTCAAGGGGCCCAAGGGCCGCACTTATGTGAGCGTCGTATCCGGCTGAGAAGCAGGGCGGTGCACCGGGTCCCATAAGCCCCGTCCCATGGCGGGGCTTTTTCGTGGGGTCCGTGGCAAGTTTCGCACCCGCCGGGGCGAACCCAGTTCAGTTTTCCGTACCGCAGGGGATCGAGCCGCGGCACCCCACCGCCGGAGCAGGCCAATACCATGAAGTTCGTCGACGAGGCGATCATCCGGGTGGAAGCCGGGCAGGGCGGCAACGGTTGCGTGGGCTTCCGGCGCGAAAAGTTCATCCCCTTCGGCGGGCCCGACGGGGGCGACGGAGGCGACGGCGCCAGCATCTACTTGGTGGCGGAGCCAGCCCTGAACACCCTTGCCGACTTCCGTTATCGGCGCCTGTTCCGCGCCCAGCGCGGCCAGGATGGGCGGGGTGCGAACTGCACCGGGCGCGGCGGTTCCGACTTGGAGATCCAGGTCCCCGTGGGTACCGTGGTACGGGACGCAGACACCGAGGAGACCATCGGCGATCTGGTGCGGCCCGCGCAGCGCCTGCTGGTGGCGCGGGGTGGCCGTCATGGGCTGGGAAACACCCGGTTCAAGACCTCCACCAACCGGGCGCCACGCCAGTCCACCCCCGGGGACCCCGGCGAGGAGCGGACCCTGCGCCTGGAATTGAAGATCCTGGCAGACGTAGGGCTGGTGGGCCTGCCCAATGCCGGTAAGTCGACCCTGATCAGGGCGGTATCCGCGGCCCGCCCCAAGGTGGCGGACTACCCGTTCACCACCCTGCACCCCCACCTGGGTGTGGTGCGGGTGGATGAGCTGCGCAGTTTCGTGGTGGCGGATATCCCGGGACTGATCGAAGGCGCCGCCGAGGGCGCCGGCCTGGGGATCCAATTTCTGCGCCACGTGGCCCGCACCCGTCTGTTGCTACAGGTGGTGGACGCAGTACCCCAAGACGGCTCGGATCCCGTTGACAGCGTGCACACCATCGCCGGAGAGTTGGAGAAATTCAGCCCGGAACTGGCGCGACGGGAACGCTGGCTGGTGCTCAACAAAACCGACCTGCTCCCCCCCGGGGAGCGCGATGCGCGGTGCCGGGACATTGCCGCGCGGCTGGGCTGGGAAGGACCCGTATTTGCGCTGTCGGCGGTCAGCGGCGAGGGCACCCGCACCCTGGTAGCCCGGGTGATGACCTACCTGGAGATCCACGGCCCTGGTGGCAGCAGCTAAGGCCGGCGTGTACAGTCTCGCCTTCCCATGGCGTGGGTGGGCGGCGCGGACGTCTAGGCGCGTGGGGGACCCATGAAGACCCGTGAACAATTGGCGCACAGCCGACGCTGGGTGGTCAAGGTCGGCAGCTCCCTGGTCACCGCGGATGGACGCGGCCTGGATGGTTGTGCCCTCGACGGCTGGGTGAGCCAGTTGGCGGCGCTGCGCCAGGCGGGCCGGGAGCCGGTGTTGGTCTCCTCCGGCGCGGTGGCGGAGGGTATGGTTCGCCTGGGTTGGCAGGAACGCCCACGGGCACTCTACGAACTCCAGGCGGCCGCTGCAGTGGGCCAGATGGGGATGGTCCAGGCCTACGAGGCGCGCTTCCAGCGCTTCGGCATGCATACCGCCCAAGTGCTGCTGACCCACGACGACCTCGCCGACCGCAAACGCTATCTCAACGCCCGCACCACCCTGCGCACCCTGCTGCGGCTCGGCGTGGTGCCGGTGGTCAACGAGAACGACACGGTTGCCGACGAGGAGATCCGCTTCGGGGACAACGACACCCTGGCGGCGCTGGTGGCCAACTTGGTGGAGGCGGATCTGCTGGTGATCCTCACGGATCAGGACGGTCTGTTCGACCGCGACCCGCGTGCCGACCCGCAAGCACGGCTGATCCGCGACGGGCGCGCGGGAGATCCGGTACTGGAGAGCTTGGCGGGCACCGGGTCCGGGCGGCTGGGCCGCGGCGGAATGCGCACCAAGGTGCGGGCGGCAGCCCTGGCCGGGCGCTCCGGCTGCGCCACGCTGATCGTCCACGGCCGCACCCCGCGGGTCCTCGAGCGGCTGGCGGAGGCGGAACCGATGGGGACCTTGCTGTTGCCGGGCCAGGAACCCCTGGCGGCCCGCAAGCAGTGGCTCGCCGGCCAGCTCCAGGTGCGCGGGCGGATGGTCCTGGACGAGGGGGCGGTACGGGTGTTGCGGGAATCCGGCCGCAGCCTGCTGCCGGTCGGGGTAAAGGCGGTGGAAGGCGAATTCGCGCGGGGGGAACTGGTCGCGTGTGTGGACCCGGCGGGCACGCCGGTGGCCCGGGGTCTGGTGAACTACGGCGCGGCGGAATCGCGCCGGATCGCCGGCCACCCCAGCCATCGCATCGAGGCACTGCTGGGCTACGTGGATGAGCCGGAACTCATCCACCGGGACAATCTGGTGATCCTGTAAAGAGGAACGCGGTGCGCAGGTCTACAGGGCGTGCAGGCGTACGTTGAGGCGGGTCTTATGTCGCGCAGCCTTGTTTTTGTGGATAAAGCCCTTGCGTGCCATACGGTCGATCACCGGCACCGCCGCCTTGTAGGCAGCCTCCGCGCCCGCGCGGTCACCGCCGTCCAGGGCCTTGACGACCTTTTTGATGTAAGTGCGCAGCATGGACCGCTGGCTGGCGTTGGCGTGGCGTCGCTTGACGGACTGACGGGCGCGCTTTCGTGCTTGTTGGGTATTGGCCAAGCTGGTGGCTCCTGAACGTCGATTCCCCAGGGAAGGCCGCGTACTATGCGAATTTTTCCCCGCTTTGTCAATCCTCAAGCGCGTGTGTAGTGGCTTACACCCCGGGGACGGAGCGGGTACACTGCCCGGAATCCGCCCGAAGGCCGGGGCGTTCCCGGGCCCTGGTCATCCATGAGTCTGCGGCTGCTGAAATCCACCGCCACCGTCGGTTCCATGACCCTGGTCTCCCGGGTCTTGGGGCTTACGCGGGACGTGGTGGTGGCTCGTTTCGGGGCCGGGCCCGCCACCGACGCGTTCTTCGTGGCCTTCAAGATCCCCAATTTCCTGCGCCGGTTGTTCGGCGAGGGGGCTTTTTCCCAGGCTTTTGTGCCGGTGCTGGCCGAATACAAGAGCCAGCGCAGCCTCGACGAGGTGCGGATCCTGACCGACCGGGTCGCCGCCGCCCTGGGTGGCATTTTATTTCTTGTGACCCTGGTGGGGATCCTGGCCGCCCCGGTGCTGGTTTACCTCTTCGCGCCCGGCTTCCATAACGATCCGGCCCAGTTCCGGCTCACCGAACACCTGCTGCGCATCACCTTCCCGTACATCCTGTTCATCTCTCTCACCGCTCTGGCGGGGGGCATCCTGAACACCTACGGGCGCTTCGGGGTACCTGCCATCACACCGGTACTGCTGAACCTGTGTCTGATCGGCGCCGCCCTGTGGCTCGCTCCGCACATGGCTCAACCCATCACCGCCTTGGCCTGGGGGGTATTGGTGGCGGGTGTGGTACAACTTGCGTTCCAGTTCCCATTCCTCGCCCGCCTGGGTCTGCTGCCCCGCCCCCAGTGGCGCTGGCGCGACCCCGGGGTCCAACGCATCCTGCGCCTGATGCTCCCGGCGCTGTTTGGTGTCTCCGTCACCCAGATCAATCTGCTGGTGGACACCCTGATCGCCTCATTCCTGGCGAGCGGCAGCATCACCTGGCTCTACTATTCCGACCGCCTGATGGAGTTTCCGGTCGGGGTATTCGGAGTGGCCCTGGGTACGGTGATCCTGCCGAGCCTGTCCCAACGTCATGCAGAGTCGGACCCGGCCGCGTTCCGCCGCACCCTGGACTGGGGTCTGCGCTGGGTGCTGCTGGTCGCGGCCCCCGCCACCCTCGGCCTGATCCTGCTGGCCGGCCCGCTGCTCACCACCCTGTTCCAGTACAAGGATTTCACCGCCTATGACGTGGTGATGGCGAGCCACAGCCTGATCACCTTCTCCGTCGGACTCACCGGTTTTATCCTGATCAAGATCCTCGCCCCCGGGTTCTACGCCCGCCAGAACACGGCCACGCCGGTGCGCATCGCCGCGGTGGCCGTGGTGGCGAATATCGTGTTCAACCTGCTGCTCGTGCTGCCCCTGCAACACGCGGGGGTGGCGCTGGCCACCTCACTGGCAGCCTACGTCAACAGCGCGCTCCTGTTCCGGGCCCTGCGCCGCGACGGCATCTACGCACCGGAGCCGGGGTGGATCCGGTTCGCCTTGCAGGTGGGTGGCGCCTGCCTGGTGATGGGGCTGGTACTCGGCTACGGGCGCGGCGACCTCGCCAGTTGGCTGTCCTGGGGCGCCGGGCGGCGCGCCGCCCACCTGCTGCTGTGGGTGGTGGCAGGCGGCGCCAGCTACCTGGGGGCGCTGGTGATCCTCGGACTGCGGCCCGCCCAACTGTTGGCCCACCACGAGTGAGCGCGCGGCGCGGCATGACACGGCGGCGCCCTGGCCTATAATCGATAGCCCTTGAAGACCTCTTACACAACGCCCGTGGTCATGGATCTCATCCGAGGACTCCACAACCTGCAGCCCGCGCACCGCGGGTGCGTCGCCACCATCGGTAACTTCGACGGGGTGCATCTCGGCCACCAGGCGGTGCTCGGTCAACTTGCCGAGCAGGGCCGGGAACTCGCGCTGCCCACCACCGTGATCACCTTCGAGCCCCACCCCCAGGAGTTCTTCGCCGGCGCCGCCGCGCCGCCGCGCCTTACGCGGTTCCGGGAAAAGGTCCTGGCGCTGCGGCGCTTCGCGGTGGACCGCGTGTTGTGCCTGCCGTTTGATCCGCGCCTGGCGCAGCTCCCTCCCGAGGAATTCATCCGCCGGGTACTGGTGGATGGACTCGGGGTCCGCTACTTGGTGGTAGGAGACGATTTCCGGTTCGGGCACGGACGCCGCGGTGATTTCCACCTGCTGCAGGCGGCGGGCCGCGAGCACGGTTTCCCGGTGGTAAACCTGCACACCTTCACCATCGACGGCGAACGGGTCAGCAGCACCCGCATCCGCGCCGCCCTGGCGGCGGGGGACCTGGCCACGGCGGAGAAACTCCTGGGCCGGCCCTACCGGATGCGCGGGCGGGTAGCGCGCGGCGACGGGCGCGGCCGCGGGATCGGTTTCCCGACCGCCAATCTCCATCTGCACCGCCGGGTCAGCCCGGTACGCGGGGTGTTCGCGGTACAGATGTTCGGCGTCGAGGGCGAGCCGGTTCCCGGTGTCGCCAACCTGGGCAACCGGCCTACGGTGGATGGGACCCACAGCCTGCTAGAGGTGCACCTGCTGGATTTCCAGGGCGACCTCTACGGGCGTCACGTGGCGGTGGACTTTCTGCATCGCATCCGGGACGAGCAGCGCTTCGCCTCCCTGGATGCCCTGGTCCAACAGATCCACCGCGATGTGGCGGCGGCCCGCCGCTATTTCGCCGGCCCGAACCGTGATCCCGAGGGCGCCCGATCGGTCCGTTGACGCGCGCGCCATTGCGCGCCCACGCCGAAAGACCCGGCTACCGATTACCCTGGATCGTTCTGTCTTCCCTACTTGTTAGTGGGATCACACAGTGGTGCGGCCAAGTCGGCGCCCTCGCGTCCGCTCCCGGAGGCACGGCGGAATGGCTTTCATTCGGTGCGGACCGCACCGGCGGGAAAACACCCAGCAACGGCAACGGGGCCGCCCGCGAAGCCGGACGCCCCATGACACCCCGGGGGGCCCGCCGATCCCTGAGGGCCCCCCATCCATCACGTCCCTGTGGCCGCTGCTGGCAATCCAAGCCGGTTAGCCGGTCATTACGACGATGATCTGCCACTCACTTCGAACGCGCTGAACTCGGAAGACTCGTAGGGCATGGCGTCCTCCAGCGCCTTCTTACTGATCCCAGCCTTCAAGCCCAGTTTTTGGGGGCCCTGCGGTTGCAGCTGATTCACGGGTACGGCTGCGTTCTTCTCCCCGATACCAAGGAAACCGCCCATCCCGATCACGGCGTAGACCCGGTGGTCTTGCTTGTGGATCGCCAGTTTTTCCACTTTACCCACGGCCTGGCCCTCGGCGGTCACCACCTCCTTACCGATATACGCCTTCGGTGCCACGCTACCGGTGGCAGACCCCGGGCTGACCGCTTGCAGGCCGCTGGCGTCAGTCTCGACGAAAGTCCCGTTGGACCTGGACTGCCCGCGAGTCTCGAGCGTGGCGCTCGTCGCTGCACCGGCGGGAACCGGGGACGACGGCAGCTGAGTTTGCGTCGCCACTCCACTGCGAACGCCGGCCGTAGCGCCTGCGGGCACTCCGGGCTGCACCGCCCAGCTCGCCGCCGACGCGGCCATGGTGAATACCGCGACCGTAGCCGTCAAAAGGGTTCGCTTATCCATGATAGGTCTCCTTCCTGTTATTAATAACGGTGCTTGGCCGGTAAGCAACGTGATCGATGGCCAAGCGGCACACCGCTCACGGTCGATCCAATGAGGATCGAGAACGGCCTTGACAGCCACCATTGCATTCGACGTGCCAGTTTATAAATATCTAATATTTAATAATATTTTTAGAATACAACCGGCCGATACTGTCGCCGTCAGGAAACATCGGTACGCGTGAGAGACGTAACCGGCTGAACGGAGGGGGTTGGGGGTGTCTCATGGTAGCGACGCCTCGGGCGGGGCGCGGGCCGTTCGCGCTGGGGCCGTGCCTGCGGACCGCGCGTTGCAACGGCGAGTCTGGTGGAGACCGAGCTCCCCACGCGGCCCCCACCCCGGGGGTTTGCACCGGTCCAGTGGCACCGGGTGTCTCCCGGCCGGGGCACCCCGGCAACCGGTTCGCGTGCAGCAGGCTTCAAGCTACCGAACGCGTAGAACGTCCACGGCCCCATCTGGAAAATCGCCCGCTGATTCCTTATTCTTCGGACCCGCTGTGCAAGGCCTGCGCGCGCGGCGTCGGGCGCGCAAGGGCGAAGATCCCCCACGTTTCCCGAACCACGAGGACGGAAACCGCGCACCGCAGAGTCAGACCGGTAGCCCTTCGGGGCGTGGGCATGTAGAGTGCCAGCAAGGCGGTTCGGGCGGCCACGGCTGGATCCTTCCGGACCCGATGGCACGCATCAGCAGATCCGCGGATCCATGACGAATTACAAAGAAACCCTGAACCTTCCGACGACCGATTTCCCCATGAAGGCGAACCTCGCCCAGCGGGAGCCGGCGATGCTCCAACGCTGGCGCGAGCTGGACCTGTACCGCCGTTTGCGGGAAACGCGCGCCGGCTGCGAGCGCTTCGTGCTCCACGACGGCCCGCCCTACGCCAACGGCGACATCCACATCGGCCACGCGGTGAACAAGATCCTCAAGGACGTGATCGTCAAGGCGCGCACCCTTGATGGCTACGACGCCGCCTATGTCCCCGGTTGGGACTGCCACGGACTGCCCATTGAACTACAGGTCGAAAAGAAGGTCGGCAAACCCGGGCGCAAGGTCAGCGCCGCGCAGTTCCGGCTAGCGTGCCGGCACTACGCGCAACAGCAAGTGGAACGCCAGAGCCGCGACTTCCAACGCCTCGGGGTACTGGGAGACTGGGACCAGCCGTATATGACCATGGCGTTCGCCTTCGAGGCGGACACCCTGCGCGCGCTCGGCCGCGTCATGGCGGCCGGCCACGTGGAGCAGGGGCACAAGCCGGTGCACTGGTGCACGGATTGCGGCTCGGCCCTCGCGGAAGCGGAGGTGGAATACCAGGACCGCACCTCGCCGGCCATCGATGTGGCCTTCACGGCGGTGGACGACGGCGCATTCCTCCGCGCGCTACGCCCCGCCGCGGACGACGCGGGCCACGGTCCGATCGCGGTGGCGATCTGGACCACGACCCCCTGGACGCTGCCCGCGAATCAGGCCGTGGCCCTGAATGCCGGACTCGAATACGCCCTGGTGCAGGTGGACGGCCCCGACGCGACCCGGCGCCTGCTGGTAGCTGAGGCCCTGCTCGCGGACGTGATGGAACGCTACGGCTGCACAAGCTATCGCATACTGGCCAGCGGCCCGGGCGCAGGACTCGAAGGCGTGCGGCTGCGCCACCCGTTCTATGCACGGGAGGTGCCGGTGATCCTCGGGGATCACGTGACCGTGGAGGCCGGTACCGGCGCGGTACACACCGCCCCCGGTCACGGCCTGGAGGATTACGTGGCGGGCAGCCGCTACGACCTTGCAGTGGACAATCCCGTGGGAGGCGACGGCTGTTTCCTCCCCGACACCCCATTGTTCGCCGGCGAACCGGTGTTCGTGGCCAACGACCACGTCATAGAAGTGCTGCGAGCCAACGGCGCCCTGCTGCACGCAGCGTCCGTGCGCCACAGCTATCCCCATTGCTGGCGCCACAAAACGCCGATCATCTTCCGCGCCACGCCCCAGTGGTTCATCAGCATGGACCGCGGAGGGCTGCGCCGTCAGGCCTTGGCCGCCATCGAGGACGTGCAGTGGACACCCCAGTGGGGCCGCGCGCGCATCGCCGGCATGGTGGAAGGCCGGCCCGACTGGTGCATCTCGCGGCAGCGGACCTGGGGGACACCGATCCCGCTGTTTGTGCATCGGGAAACCGGCGCGCCGCATCCGCGCACCGCAGAGCTGATCGAACAAGCGGCGTTGCGGGTCGAGCAACGGGGCATCGATGCGTGGTTCGAGCTGGACCCCAGGGAACTGCTGGGCACCGAGAGCGCGGACTACGCGAAGGTCACGGATACCCTGGACGTCTGGTTCGACTCCGGGGTCACCCATCAGTGCGTGCTGCGCAGACGCGCGGAACTCGGCTTCCCCGCGGACCTGTATCTGGAGGGTTCCGATCAGCATCGCGGCTGGTTCCAGTCCTCACTGCTGACCTCGGTGGCGATGAACCAGGGCGCGCCGCCCTACCGGGGCGTGCTCACCCATGGTTTCACCGTGGACGCGGACGGGCGCAAGATGTCCAAATCGCTCGGCAACGTGGTGGCGCCGCAGGAGGTCATGAAGACCCTGGGCGCTGATGTGCTGCGCCTGTGGGTCGCGGCCACCGATTATCGCGGGGAGATGGCGGTATCCGACGAGATCCTCAAGCGCATGGCCGATGCCTACCGACGTTTGCGCAACACCGCACGCTTCCTGCTCGCTAACCTGAATGGCTTCGATCCGGCCCAGCATCGGCTCGCCCCTGAACAGATGCTGGTGCTGGACCGCTGGGTGATGGATCGCGCCCTCGCCCTGCACCGCGAGGTGCGCGCCGCTTATGGGACCTATGAGTTCCACCTGATCTACCAGAAGGTCCACAACTTCTGCGTGGTGACGCTGGGGGGCTTTTATCTGGACATCATCAAGGACCGTCAGTACACCACGGCGCGGGATGGCGTGCCACGGCGCTCCGCACAGACCGCTCTGTATCACTTGGCCGAGTCGTTAGTGCGCTGGATCGCGCCGATCCTCAGCTTCACCGCCGAGGAACTGTGGCAACACCTGCCCGGGGAGCGCAGCCCGTCGGTATTCCTGGAGACCTGGTACGAGCCGCCGGCCGTGCGGTTCCCCGCGGGCATGGGGCCGGAGCTCTGGGACCGGGTGATCCGGATGCGGGACGGCGTGGGCAAGGAGCTGGAGAAGCTGCGGGTGGCCGGCGCGATCGGCTCATCCCTGGATGCCGAGGTCGACCTCTATTGCGACGCCCAGTGGCGGGATGCCTTGGCGCATTTGGAGGACGAGCTACGCTTCGTGCTGATCACCTCCTACGCGCGGGTGTGCCCGCTGGAGGAACGCGACGTGGAGGCGGTGCGCCTGGAACTGGCCGAGGGCGAACTCTGGGTGCGGGCGCGCGCCTCGGTTCACCCCAAGTGCGGGCGCTGCTGGCACCACCGGGAAGACGTGGGACACAACGCCGATCACCCGGAACTGTGCGGGCGTTGCGTCGGAAACGTGACCGGCGCCGGAGAGGTACGCCGTTTTGCCTGAGTACCGGACACAGACCGGGCATTCGAGTCCCGGGCCCGGGGCGCCAAGCCCATGATGGAACCGGTGCATCCCCACCGGGGCAACCATCTGGCCTGGCTGTGGCTGTCCGTCGCCGTGGTGATCTTGGATCAAGTCACCAAACACCTGGCGGCGCGCGGGCTGGAATATGGTACGCCGGTAGCGCTGCTGCCGTTCCTGAATCTGACCCTGGTGCACAATACCGGCGCGGCGTTCAGCTTTCTCAGCCGGGGCTCCGGGTGGCAGCGGTGGTTGTTCATCGCCCTGGCGAGTGCGGTCAGCGTGGGAATAGTGGTGTGGCTGCGGCGGCTTCCGGCACGCGCCGGCTGGCAACCGGCAGCATTGGCGCTGATCCTGGGCGGGGCGGTGGGCAATCTCATCGACCGCATCGCCTACGGGTACGTAGTGGACTTCATCGACTGCTACTACCGTCATTGGCATTGGCCGGCCTTCAACGTGGCCGATTCCGCCATCACCGTCGGTGCTGCACTGCTGATCCTGGACCTGCTGCGCGAGGGCGGCCGGCCCGACGCGAAGTAAGCGGGCACCATTCGGCACCGCACGATTGCTTCGGGAACACCTATGAGCGAAACCCTCCCCACTATCGGCCTCGGCAGCGAGGTGCGGATGCATCTGTCTATCACCCTGGAGGACGGTACCGAGGCCCTCAGTACCTTTGGCGAAGCACCGATACAGCTGCGGATCGGGGACGGCACCCTAGTGGAAGGGTTGGAACTGGCGCTGATCGGTCTTGGCGCCGGGGCACGTCAGCGCCTGCACGTGGAACCGCAGTACGCCTACGGGCTTCCACAAGCCGACCGGGTTCAAACCATGGACCCAGCCCAGTTCCCGGCCGGGATGGACCCGCAACCGGGTCTCGTAGTCGGCTTCACGGGACCGGACGGCGCGGAGGTCGCCGGCACCATCCATGGGGTGGGGCCGGATGGGGTCCGGGTGGACTTCAACCACCCCCTTGCGGGCCATGAACTCATCTACGAAGTCGAGATCCTTGAGGTGGTCAATCCCACGCCCTAGCGGGCCGCGACCCTCGACAGCCCCCCCAGCGCGTCCGTCCCGTTCCGCTGCGCGCGGTCCGTAGGCCGCGCCGTGCGTCGATAAGTAACGGGAAACATGATCTAAAGTCCCCCGCGTGGAGGCCGCCAACCGGGGCGGAGCCACGAATCCGGCCAAATCCGCTGTTCACCGGGCTTTAGCCGTCCGCGGTCCGTGGCATATAATGGTTGGGCTATGGAAATTCTTCTGGCCAATCCGCGCGGTTTTTGCGCCGGGGTCGAACGTGCCATCGAGATCGTGGAACGGGCCTTGGAGCTGTTCGGTGCCCCGATCTATGTCCGCCACGAAGTGGTCCACAACCAATACGTGGTGGACAATCTACGGGCCAAGGGCGCGGTGTTCGTGGAGGATCTGGACGCGGTCCCGGACGGCGCGGCGGTGATTTTCAGCGCTCATGGTGTACCGCAGATGGTCCGCGGCGCCGCCGAGCGGCGGGGCCTGAAGATATTCGACGCCACCTGCCCATTGGTCACCAAGGTTCACATGGAGGTGGCGCGCCATGCCAAGGTCGGACGCGAGGTGGTATTGATCGGCCATGCCGGGCACCCGGAAGTGGACGGGACCCTAGGCCAGTACGACCACAGCAACGGGGGCGCAATCTACCTGGTGGAATCAGAGGACGACGTGGAACACCTGGAGGTGCGGCGCCCGAACGACCTCGCCTATGTCACCCAGACCACCCTCTCCATGGACGATACGACCCGCGTGGTCATCGCGCTGCGGGCGCGGTTCCCGAAGGTGATCGGGCCACGCAAGAGCGATATCTGCTACGCCACCCAGAACCGCCAGGACGCTGTCAAGGAAATGACCGGACGCTGTGATCTCATGCTGGTGGTGGGATCGGCCAACAGCTCCAACTCCAACCGGCTGCGGGAAATCGCTGAGAAGGCGGGCATCCCGGCCTATCTGATCGACGGCCCCCAGGACCTGCAACAGGAATGGCTCGCGGGCCATGACCACATCGGCGTCACCGCCGGCGCCTCGGCCCCGGACGTGCTGGTACAAAGAGTCGTCAGCCGGCTGCGGGAATGGGGGGTGGTGAACATTGAGGAGCGCCCGAGCCGCCCCGAGGGCGTGGTGTTTTCCCTGCCCCTGGCCTTGCGCCACTCCTGAATTCCCCGAACCGCGTCACCGCCGGTGGGCCCGGCGAATTTCCGAATCCGCACGGGTCCAATGTGGTACGCGTTCGTGACCCGGGTTACGGCGTCCGCGCCGCAATCGTCGCTACTGGTTCCAGCACTTCTGCACGCTACCAGTGCCGGTAGAACCCTTCTGATTGGTGGAGTCCAGGGTGAGCGTGGTGCACTGGGTGTCGAGGTTTTGATTGCCCTTGCTGGTAGGCGTCGCTGTGAGCAGATAGCTGGTACTGATCGTGGCACCGGCCATCGGCGCCACTGCCAGGGTGTAATACCCCTCCGGGCTTTGAGCATCCGCAGGCGGTAGCCCGCATGCTTGGCCAAATGTACAACTCGGCGCACCAACATTCGGCGCGTAAGAATTGTACAAAGTATAGAACCGCTCCTCGTCCGAGGCGGCCTGGGTCAGCAGGGTGTGGGCGTCCGAGCGCCGGCTGGTCACCACCCAGGAGCGGTAGGACGGGTAACCGATGGCCACCAAAATGGCAATGATCACGATCGTGATCATCAGCTCGATCAGGGTAAAGCCGGCGTTTGGTCTCGCTCGCATGATCCGTATCCTCACCTGAAATCGGGCGGCAGGACGGGGCCTGCCACGGTGTCGTCTCCCCACCTCTGGTCCGTTGCGAACCGCGCACCGGATCCGGCCAGCAGACCGGCCCGCCCAGATCTCACGCCAGCCGACTCAACATGACCGGCGTTCCTCACCGGTCTCCTGCCGTAGCCGCCGCCGGACGCGTCGAGGCGGGCGTACGCGTGCGGTCCGTGCGCTCATCCTACCGGCATCCCGTATCCGCATACCGGTTGGAAGGTCTGGCTAGCGGCGCTCCGGCGGCTGGACCCAGATCTCCGTGATCACCGGATGGCGTCCACTGGTGGTGTCGTAGCCGATCCGCATCCCCGGCTGCAACGCGCCCGGGCTCAGCTTCGCCGTGGAACCGGCTTCGCCATGCACCTGCAGCCCCGGTGCCAGCTTGTACCGGTGTCCACCCACGTCGAGCGCATGCCCGCCGCTATGCACCGCAGTCACTGGACCGCTCTGCTGCATCACCACCCGCGACGCCTGGACCGCCGTGACCGGCGCCACCAACAACACAGACAGCACCAACATCGTTCCTCGTACAGCACGCATCCCGAGATCCTCTCTTACGTTCTTAAACCCGTCGCCATCACTGGATCTGGCGCCAAGACAGACGCCCCTGCAGGAGGCCGCCACGCTCCTGTACCCGCTCGATGGCCCCCGTGGATTGGCTCACCAGCTTCGAGTCGCCGATGTCGCCATGCTTATCCTTACCAATCGTGGGTGTCGACGCAAGACCCTGCATGGGGATCCCGGCCGGAACCGCACCATTGACGGTATCCGCGCTATCCAATTTCCCGTCCGCATTAAGATCGATCTCGGGCTTGGTCAAGGCCCCGCCGCTGGCGAAATCCAGCACCATCAGCCAGCTCTGCCCCCCTGCGGAACAGACATTGGACGACGGGGTATAGGTAGTGAAGATGATCCGCCCGCCCACCAGCTGGGAGTCGGTGATGGAACGCTCGCCGGGCGTCGGAAGATCGATGTACCAGCCCTCCTTGGTGTTCCAGTCGATCGGGTTTTGGCTCACCAGCCGCACCTGGGTAGCACCGTTGAATATCGGCGGGGAGACGGTCGCGACGGTGACGGTCTGCTGCACCAAATTGGCCCGGGTCGGCATCGTAGGCCAGTTGTTGTCCCAGATTCCGTAGAAGGTCTGGGGATCGGTATTGGTGATATCCGGCGGCCCCAGGAACTGGCCGGTGCCAAAATAAACCATCAGGCCCTGTTTGGCCGGGAAGTTTGGCTGCAGACTGACCGTGGGCGCCGTGGTGATCGGCTGGGAATTGCCGCTGGCGTCCTGCGCCTTGAAAATCGGCGTAGCCGACCATAAGGACGGGTTCCCGGAAGAGACGTCGACGCGCCACATGTTGCCCTGCAGGTCGCCCACATAAACGCTGGTAACCAACCCGGTGCCATCCAGGGAGACTACCGTGGGGCTCGACAGACCGTTAGGCTTGGTCGGGTCACACACGCTGGTGGGCTGACCCTGGCAAAGGTTGATCTTGTCAACCAGGGCTCCCGTCTGGGCATCGACAAAATACAGGAACGGCATCTGGCTGCTGTTGTTGTAGCCGGAGCCGAATACCACCACGAACCTGGTACCGCTGCTACCGCTATTGACGCGGGCCACCTCGGGACGGCTGTAGCTCTGTCCCATGTCGCTGTCGGTGAACTCCCACAGGACATTCGAGGCCACCCCGGTCTCGGTGGTCATGGTGGAAGGACTGGTCACATCGAGGGCATAGATGCTGTTCCCACCGTTGTTGAGACCGCCAACCACAATGGAGTGCCAGGTCCCGTTGTTGAACAGGACATCCCCAGCGGTGGGCGTTCCGTCCACATAGAAGCGGTGGCCCGCAGTCGCGCTGGAGTCAGTGAGGTTAAGCAAATTATCGAATACGCCGTTCGGAACAAAGGCGAAGAGCTCCTGCCCACCAATACTCGGGTTACTACTGGCATTGAAGGCATGCAGCATCCCATCGTTTGCGCCGATGTAGATGACCGGCATCCGGTTGGCTTGAGCAGTCTTGAAGGACTGATAAGAGGCATCCTGGTAAGGCCCGTCCGGGGCGCCGACGTACAAGGGGGCGCTGTCTACGATGTCCCCGAGAATATGGGAGCGATTGCGGAAGGTGCCACCGTTGCGTACCTCGTTGGAAGTGTCGCCGCGCAGATAATTCAGTCGTGCCGGTCCCAGGGTGTCCGTGGTGGAAGTCATCAGCAGACTCTGCTGATTGTTGGTCCCCGATGAGCTGATGTCGGCCCAGCGGAACGGAACCCCGCTGCTGCTTACCGGGTCATACGTCACGATAACCCGCCCCGAGTCCCATCCGGTACCCGCAACCTTGGCGTCCAGCCTCTGTTGCGCACTCCATATCGCGCTGGCGCTGGTGGTATTTACCGAGCTGCCGGTTCCGAGCGGGAACGCCAACAGGTCGCCGGTCCAGTCGTTGTAAGGGGTGTCGTCCGGATTAAACCGCCCCTGATAGACCGTGCTGGTGGAACTCAGGCTGGTGGAATCCACTGCGGCGCTGCTCGTCGCAAGGTTGTTCGACTGGATCTGCGTAAGGATCACCCGCAGGTCCGCAGCCACCTGAGACGGCGTAGTCGCCGCGAAATAGTCCGTGGTACCACCGGCGTAGGCCATCGCCTTGAGGCTCGCGGCGGCCTGCGGATTCTTAGTGGGATCCACTCCGGCCCCCATGCCCACCACGTAGGTGTCAATCCCCGCTTGTTTAAGCGCTGCAATCTGGGCAATCGTATCGGTCAAGGCCTGGTCGTTGGTGCTGGACAACGCGCCCGTCGTCGAGTCAAAGGTGGCGCTTACGCCATAGCCGTTTGCCGCATCGCTTCCGAGGGGCGGCCAAGCGTTTCCGGCCAAGTCCACTGTCGGCAAGCCGTCGGTAATCAGCACCACATAGCGTTGGGGTGTGCAGCCGTTGCTGGATGGGGGCGCTGAGGAGCCGGTGTAGTAACCATAGGCGGATTGCAACATACCGGCCAGGGCCGCATTGACCGCGTTCGATTTGATCTCCCCGCTATCCGGCTGATTGGTCTCCGGTGCCAGGAGCGCAGCGAAGCTGGACCGCCGGCTGGTGCTGTCCACCGCCACTGGCATCAGCAGCTTTCCGCTGTTGGTTACGTTGTTATAGTAGCCGAACCCCCGCTCGGCATACATCACTTCGTCGGAGTACGGGACATAGCCCGCGTTGGTGGGACCGGTCGCGAACGGCCAGCCGTAACCATAGACGTGGTGATATCCCATCAACACACTGCCATTGTTGTAATCCGTCAGGGAGAACGTCGGCGGATAAGGGCTGGTAACCTTGCCGGCGCTCCAGTTCGTTCCCTTGTAGGGGCCATCGTAACTCACGAATACCGTGGGATAGCTGCTCGGGGCATACAACACGTCGTTGACGGAAGGCGCGTCGCTGGTCTGGGCCGCGACAAAGTACGGATCGCTGGTGGCGGCGCTGCGGTACGGCACCGCCAAGGGGTTGCAGTCTCCGCTCGAAATCCGGTAGGGGTTACTGCCGACGTTGTAGCAGGGATTCGCATAGGTGTTGTTGCCGGCAGTGGAGGTAAACGTGAACCCGCCGGGCTGACTCATGAAATACACCCACGTGGTATAAAGAACCGGGCTGCCGCTGGTTCCCAGGTCCATCAAGCCGAAGTCGGTTACCGCCTGATAGTTCGTCAGGGTCTGCTGGATGGCCTGCTTGGCCACGTTTAGCCGGCTGTCGGAGTTGTCGTACTGCACCCCATTGTTGGTTACGGTATAGGGAGCATCCCCGGCCGAGTTCGGACCTTGGACCGGGGGGGTAAACCCCGTGAACACCGGATATGTCCCCGGTGCGCCGGTCATGATGGCCCCGGACAGATTGCCATCCATGGACTGGGAATTGCCCAGCAGCATCAGAACCTGCGGGTGGGCCGGGGTCACCAGGATCAGCGGCGTGTCCGACAGGGGGATCGGGGACGGGGGTGACGACGAGGGTGGAGCCGAGTAGGACGCCGGCACACCGGCCATCACCGTCAGGCACAGGGCGATCAGCCCCTGT
Source organism: Chromatiales bacterium 21-64-14 (assembly GCA_002255365.1). Lineage (NCBI taxonomy): Bacteria > Pseudomonadati > Pseudomonadota > Gammaproteobacteria > Chromatiales > Chromatiales bacterium 21-64-14. Next base: position 12,381 of record NCBI01000027.1, on the reverse strand, counting down.
ATGGCGGCTCTCGATTTGCGTCGTAGAACACGCTGACTCGTCATGTCAACAAACCTCGCTGGTGACGCCGCGGCACTCCGCCGAACGCGTCGATGGACTGGATCCGGGTAGCGCTCCCGCTCAATCCCTGCCTCACGGCTTGTACGCCTCTTGCAACATGGCCACAGCGGTGCCGTCTGGTCCTGTCCCGCGAGCGGTGATGCGGTAGACCTGGAAGCTACACGGCCCGTTGTTGTAGGTACCGGTCTGACCGAGGTTGCACCCCGGCGTGACCGCCGGGGGCATCTGCTCGATGATGTAGGCCGGCTTGGGTACACCCGCGAGCGCGGCGGCACCGGTGTAGGCCCCGTAGGCCCGCGCATTCGTGGCCCAATTCACCGTCTGCCACACCGAAATTCCTGTGGTCGACGGCAGACACAAGCCACTCGTGCATGCGCTGTTGTAACCGGTCGGGTTATTGGTACTCAGGTCGATCTCGCCGTCGCGTAGGGCTGATTCCGCCGACTGGAACGCAAGATCGCTCTGCCGGGTGTTACCAGCCATCTTCTCTTCCAGGCTGTTGGTGCTCATCGCCGCCACGCCCAGCACCGTGAGCACGATCAGGATCAACAAACTGACGATCAGCGCCGACCCAGCCTGGGCCCTTAGTGGGCACACCTGTTTACGGTTCATGGCAGGGCCCTCCATCAGGCTACATGGTCCGGTTGCGCACGGTGACCGTGTCACCGAACGGTGCATAGAGCCGGCGGTCCGGCGCGGTCACGGTCGTTCCGTTGAAGATGTACTGCTGTCTGGTCGTGTTCAAGTTGTCCTGGGGTGTTGCCAACAGCAGATTGACCCGCACGCTCACCACCGAGGGCCAGCCGGCGGAACCAAGGGCATCGATCGTGGTGGCGGTGTCGTATATGTTGGCCGCACCATCGCCCGTAGTATCCAGACCGAACAGGAGCCGCATGTCCTGTACCCCGTCCGCCAATTCCTGGGTTTGCTTCATGTCCTGGCGGTACAGGGCATTGACCCCCGGGGTCGCGGTAGTGCCGATGTAATACAGGGCGTAGTCGAAGGACATGACCTGAGCGTCGGTCTGGTAGGCCTTACTCAAAAAATTGGCGGCATTTTGGCTGTTGGAGTGCGCAATGGTCACCGTTCCGGACGATTGGGAAACATTGGTGGCCCGAAAAACATCCGCGCTGGAACAATCCGTGATGAAGAGCACGTCACCGGCCTGGTAGCCGCTCGGGTTGGCGCTGAGCTGGATATTGGCGTTGACAGTCGACATGTTCCCCACCAGGGACACGCTCGCCGGTGATGCATAGCGCACCATGATCGTCGAGGTCCCGGATACCCAGTTGCTCGGCTGGGTCACCCCATAGGAACTGGGCCATGTTCCCGGATCCCCGCCGAGCAGCACCGTGTCCGAGCTGAAGGTCGGCACCGGTGGATTGGCAATCACGTTAGGGGTGATGGAAGAGAGCCGGTTGCAGCCCATGTAGCCCGCCATGCGGATGTCCTTGTTCAGAAAATACATGGCGAAGCGCCCGTTTTCCTGGAGCCGGGCCTGGCTGTCCTGTACCCGGTAACTCTGCCGGGACCCCAGATAGATCTGGATCACCCCGCCCAGCAGGATCAGGCTGATCACCATAGCGACCATGAGTTCAACCAGGCTGAACCCGGCGCCACGTGGGGGCGGCGCGGGTTGGAATTTTTCGCGGCGGTGCGGCGCACGGGCACCGAGAGCACGCCCCGCCCCGGAGGATTCAGCAGCGGTCCTCGCAAATGGCCGGTAAGAAATGCGCGCCAAGCGTCGGTGGTTCATGGCTGGAAGCTCGTCTGGAAGCAGGTCAGATCCACCTTGGGATTGCCGCTGCAGGCCGTGCCGGTGGCGCCGGTGCGCTGATCGTCCCACATCACGGTGATGGTGAAGGCGTTGCCATTCCGGGTCACCGTGCCTTGGCCCGACGGCAGCAGATTCCGGTTGTCCGTGTTCCACTGAAACGCGTCGAATTGGGCCATCTGGCCGCTGTTGCAGTTGGTGGCCGTACAATTCGCGGGCGCCGCCGCGATCCCGCTAATGGCGTTGTAGTCGCCGGCGGTCACCCCGGGCATGTTGGCGCGCATCCGGTCGGCCATGTCATACGCCTGCAAGGTAGCTTGGCTCTTGAGGTATGCACTGTGATTGAACTTCAGGCTCTTGGCCTGCAGCCCCGCGAGCCCCAACAGCCCGATGGAAAGCACCACCAGTGCGATGAGGACATCGACCAAGCCTACGCCGCGTTGGCCGTGCTCCTGGGTACACGTGGCAGCGCGCCAACGGGGCCGGTTTTCAGGGACACTTGTAGGCATTGGAGCTGACCTGTCCGCTGGGGTCCAAGGTGATTGTCGTACCGGAGGAGCCGCCGAAGGTGGCTTTCGGCGCGCAGACGGTAAGGTTCCCGCCCCCGCCGTTGATGAAACCGGCGGCGGTGTACGTCACGTAGCTGTTGGTAAATCCGTTGCTTGTGAAGGTGACGCCACCGGTGACGGGCTGGCCCACCCGCAGGATCAGATCGGTGCCGTCCACCGTGCCGATGGTGCCCCCGTCCGTAAAGACCAGCCAGCCATTCTGCCAAGGCGCGGCGTTGTTGCAGTTCGTGCCGCCGCCACTGGGGCACACGGTGACGTTTACGCCCCGCTTCACCGCCTCGCTGCGTGCGATCGCGAAGGCCCCCACCAAGCTGTTTACCGCTGCGGCCAAGCGATTCTGCTGGACCACGGACCGGAACGCCGGCACCGCGATGGCCAGCAGGATCGAGGACACCAGCAGGGTGACCATCAGCTCGAGCAGGGTAAAACCACGGGTATTGTTCATGACACCGGTTATACGGCGGGCGCGGCGCGGTTTCATTAGAAAACCGACCGGTGGCTGGATTTCTCCGACGAACGGCGGTGGGGCGGCACAACCTTCCGGGGCTGGCACCATTGACATGGGCCGAGATCAGCGGCCGCGGCCTCGAAGCACGCACGGTACGGAACGGCCCCGCATGGGACCCCACACGTCGCGGCCCGCTGCCGGACGGGACGCCACGCGGGGCCGGTTATCAGCGCCGCGATGATATGCGATCATGGGTGCGGACAGCGCGATTCCGCACAAGGCCGGACTGGACCGGCTGGGGCATGCCGTGGCACAGGTACCCGATTGCCTAGTGATTGGTGGAGGTCTGATGGGCCTGCTCACCGCCTTGGAGCTGCGGGACGCCGGGCTATCGGTGACCCTGCTGGAACGCGGCGCGGCGGGCCGCGAGGCTTCGTGGGCCGGGGGCGGAATCCTCTCCCCCCTCTATCCGTGGCGGCAACCGGATGCCATCACGCGCCTTTCCTCCTGGAGCCAGCGCGCCTACCCGCACCTCGCCGAGACCGTGGTCGAACGGGGGGACGTGGATCCGGAGTGGACCCGCAGTGGGTTGTTGACCCTGGGGGCGGAGGACCACGATACGGCACGCGACTGGGCGGCACGCGGGGGCACCTGTCTGGAGCACACCGACGCCCGTGCGGTAACGGAACTCGTCCCCGGCTTGGGGGACCCAGGCCCGGGGCTGTGGCTCCCGGAGGTCGCGCAGATCCGCAACCCACGGCTGGCCCGGGGTCTGCGGGCTACCCTCCTCGCGGCGGGCGTCACTCTGATTGAAGACTGCGCGGTCCACGAGGTACAGGCACGGGGTCGGAAAGTCGCCGGGGTCGTCACCGCACGCGGGAAATTCCCGGCCGGGCGGGTGGTGGTAGCCGCCGGCGCCTGGAGCGCAGGGTTGCTGGCCCCCTTGGGTTTCCCACTGGCGGTGGAACCGGTGCGCGGCCAAATGATCCTGTTTCGCGCCGCGCCGGGTCTCGTGTCGCCCATCGTGCTGCGCCGTGGACATTACATAATCCCGCGGCGCGACGGGCGCATCCTGGCGGGAAGCACCCTGGAACACGCCGGGTTCGATAAGGCCACCACCCCCGAGGCGGAGCGCACCCTCCATGCCGCGGCCCTGGAACTGCTCCCGGCGCTCGCCGAAGTCCCCGTGGAACGCCATTGGGCCGGGCTCCGGCCTGGATCCCCGGCCGGCATTCCGTTTATCGGGGAACACCCTGATATCCAAGGACTCTATGTCAATAGCGGCCACTACCGTAACGGCGTCGTATTGGCCCCCGCCTCAGCACGATTATTGTCGGAACTAATATTGGAGATTACACCAATTATAGATCCAGCTCCTTATAGGCTGGAAGCGGCACGGCCGGAGGCACTGGAGGCCTGACGCCATCAGCGCAAAGATGGCGCCGCACCTGCCCCAAAATCTCCCGGAAATTCAGTGACGGTGCAAAAATCGGCGTGGTAGCACTGCCCGATGCTGGGGCGCCTCGATAGACTTCGTCTAATTTCCTACAGTATACTGAATTGAAATGGGAAACCTCATGAACAACCAGCTCCTGACGCGCGCCGCGGTTATTGAGTTCCTCAAAGACCGCGGCATCGCCCCCACCCTCCAGCGGGTCGAGATCGGACAGGTGCTGTTCGCGCGTCCCCAACACCTTTCCGCGGACCAAGTCCTGGCCCAGGTCAACGGGGACCATCTCCGAGTCTCCAAGGCCACGGTCTACAACACCCTGGGCCTGTTCGCGAAAAAAGGCCTGATCCGCGAAGTCATTGTTAACCCGACGCGGGTGTTCTACGACACCAACACCTCCGCCCATCATCATTTCTACAACGTCGACACCGGGACCCTGGCCGACATCGATGCGAGCGCCGTCACCATCAGCGAACTCCCGCGTCTGCCCGACGGCACCGTCGCCGAGGGCGTCGACGTCATCATCCGAGTACGCCACCAAACCGGCTGAACGGACCGATATACCCCATGTGGGCGCGGCGAGACCCCGTCTGCATGAGTTGTTCGCCCGAGACCCCTTGTCTATACTCAGCCCGCACGCCGGCGTAGCTCAGTTGGTAGAGCAACTGATTCGTAATCAGTAGGTCGGAGGTTCGAGTCCTCTCGCCGGCACCAGAATAACAATACGTTGCAGGGAAGCGCCCTATGGCGCAGTTGCCGTGTAGACAATATGTAGACATCTCGCAGAGCCTTTCGTACCTTACCTCAACGGGGTTCGCTGTCTGGGCGGAGCCCCGCCTCTGGTGTTAATAACTCTTCCTCATCAACGAAAGAGAAGCTATCCGGGAGAGTCACTAAACCTGACAAGCCAACAGCCCCACCCAGACGATCTGCCCGGCACGCAAGCCCTCCCTCTGAAAACACCCAACCCGCGGAGCATTGAGGCGCAGTGGTGGGCATACTCGCCGTATGGCAGCGGATTTCGTATCCTTCAGTTAGGTACTTCTAGGTGCTTCAGCATAGGCACACTATGTAGGAAGAGAGTTTGACAACCAAAGATAACAATAATCTGCACTTCGATGTCAGCACAGGCCTCAAGCGTGTGTTGGGTCGTGAGCTTATCACTGATGACGAAGTTGCGATCTTTGAGCTAGTCAAGAATTCCTTCGATGCCGGAGCAGATAGTGTGCAGCTCTATTTCGGCGATGAGGCGATTGTCGTAGCAGACAACGGCTCCGGGATGTCTTATGAGGACTTAAGGGATAAGTGGCTATTCGTCGCGTATTCATCGAAGCGCACCAATCGCCCCACCGGCGACTTCCGCAACATTGCTGCCAAGCGACACCACTATGCTGGCAGTAAGGGCATTGGCCGGTTCTCATCGGACCGCCTTGGCGAAGAGGTTGTCATACAAAGTCGGCCGAAGGGCAGCGCCAAACGAGTCCATCGGCTGACCGTGGATTGGGAACTCTTCGAAAACGACAGCCAAGAGCACTTTGATAAAGTTCCCGTTCGCTACGTCGAACAGCACGCATTCGACCTTCCGCCCAAGCTTCACAAGTTCGAGTCGTCTCTCAAACATGGCACTATCGTGACGATTCGACGACTGCGGCGCCCCTGGTCCCGACAGCGTATCCTTCACCTAAAAGCATCGTTAGCGAAACTCATCAACCCATTCGGCGAAGAGGTTGACGCCTTTCGTATAGACATAACGGCCCCTGATGAGGAAGCTAACGACAAGCAGCTAAAACTCCAATACTCCAAGGATAAAGAAAAGCTGCTCCCCAAAGACATTGTCAATGGGCAGATCGGTAATTTCATATTCTCAACGCTGCAGGAAAAAACAACATTTATACGGGTGATTATCGACGGGGAGGAGCTCTTCACCACGCTCACAGACCGCGGCGAGGTTATTTATCGCATTGTTGAACCAAATCCGTACAACCATCTAGCCAATGCCGGATTCCGGTGCGAAATTTACTACTTGAACCAGTCAGCGAAGAGCACGTTCACCCGCCGGGTCGGATTGCCGTCAGTGCAGTTCGGATCAGTATTTCTCTTTCGCAACAACTTCCGTGTTTATCCGATCGGTGAAGATGGAGACGACTGGTTCGGCTTCAGTCGGAGAAAGCAGCAAGGCTACGCGCGCTTTCTGGGTACGCGTGAAGTTATCGGGCGCGCTGATGTGTCCGGCTCAGATGAAGATTTTCAGGAGGCGTCCAGCCGAAATCAGGGACTGATCGAGACGCCAGCCGTTGGTCAGTTGCGCAAGGCCGTTATGGACCACTGTCTAAAGCGACTGGAAAAATACGTTGTTCCTGTGTCTTGGGTTGACAAAGTAGAAGCCACCACGGATGACCTCTCGCGCTTGATGACAGACCCAGGACGTGCACGAGTATCCGTAGCACTGGCTAATCTAGTCGACAACGATAAGATCCATTTACTCCAGTACAGCAAGCAGCTCGTCAGTCTTATCAATGAACGCTCCAGCGAGTTCGAAGCATCGCTCGTTAGCTTACGCGCAATTGCCGAGAAGACCAGCGACAAAAAGATGCTCGCCCGACTTGATGCCGCCGAACGTCGTTTTGATGACCTGAGGAAGTCAGAAGCGGATGCCCGCCGCGTTGCCGACAAGGCCCTGAAGCAAGTGGAAGCCGCAAACCTAAGGGCGACGACAGCCGAAACTGAAGTAGAAACTGAGCGTCGGAGAGCACATTTTCTGGAGTCCTTTGTCAATGTTGACACCGCGACAATTTTGAACTTGCACCATCAGGTTACGATATATGCCGTTGACATTGCGCAGCAGATAGAAAATTTCCTTGCGGAGACGGCAGGCAAGACTTCGATCCCGCGAGACTCCATCCTGAAAACGTTGGAACAAATGGCCTTCCTGAACCGTAAGGTCATGTCGGTAACAAAGTTCGCAGCGAAGGCGAACTTCAAACTGGACGCGGAGAAGATCGAGACCGACCTTGCTGCGTTTATTTCTGACTACATCGAACAAATTGCCCGGACGACGGGGAGTGCTCGCCTGCAGATTGGGGTAGAAAATACCCATCCCGGCATGAAGATCAGATTTAACCCAATCGATGCATCGATCATCGTTGACAACCTGATTAGCAATGCCAAAAAGGCGAAGGCTTCACGTATCCAGTTTGTGCTCTCGCAGGGAGAGACGGGAAGCCTAACGATCCACGTTTCTGATAATGGCCGCGGCCTTGCTCCCGGAACTAACCGCTCACGTATCTTTGAAATGGGGTATACGACCACACAAAGCTCCGGACTTGGGCTCTATCATGTTCGGCAAGCGCTTGGCGAAATGGGCGGCAGCATCGAGCCTGAGGATCAAGAAACAAAGGGATTTGGCTTCATTATCAAAATTTCCGCAAAAGGGAGACGCGTGTGAGGCTAGATTTCAATGTGCTCTGGGTCGATGACCAGCCGAATCATGTGCAAGCACAGGTCCGAAAGATTTCCCTGGAGATGGAAAATGAAGGCTTTGAATTTAAACCTTTCGTCTGCTCCACGCTTGAGGGGGTGGAATCGGCGGTCGACGACGACGTTTTTCGTGATGAAATCGATCTGATTCTGGTGGATTGGGATCTTGGCAACAATGTGAACGGTGAGGATGCCATTGAGCGCATTCGGGAGACAGTACACTACAGGGATGTGGTTTTTTATTCTGGACTGAAGCCGGCCGAAGAGCTACGGAAAAAGGCGTACCAGAAACAACTGGAAGGCGTCTTCTGCGCTAGTCGGGAAAATCTGGTCGACGAGGTCGTCGGTGTTTTTCATTCCCTAATCAGAAAAGTTCTTGACCTCGATCACACGCGAGGCATCGTCATGGGCGCAACAAGCGACATCGATCACATGGTTAACTCATGCCTGACTTTAGCTCACGATAAACTGAGCGGTGCGGGCAAACGGGAGTTCATTCGGACAGCCCTCGAGCGCGTGACTGCTAAAGTTGACAACGTCAAGAGACAAGCAGAAAGGCTCCAAAATGACCCAAGCGTGGGGGCTCTAGTCAAGGCACACATGCTTTTTACGTCGGATGACCGCTTGCGGATGCTGGTCAGTATTCTTGGGATGGACGAATTTTCTGCGCACGCTGCTAGTGCGGAAGCGATTCGATCGTATCGAGAGGGCGTCGTTGCGAAGCGGAATACCCTCGGGCACGCCGTTTTAGTCCCCCAAAGGAAGTCCAGCAGTGTTGTGAATGCCGCTGGCGAAGCCGTCGATATTGACCAGATGCGAACGCTGCGCAAATTAATTTTGAACCTGCGCGCGGACTTTCGCGCGCTGCTCGAAGCTATGCAAGCGTGAGCTTGCGCTGTTACTCGGTGCTGCCGTTCTGGCGGTGCTCCTAAGTAGATCGGTTAGTGTCTCCCCAATCGCACGTGCAACGAGTGGCGGGACAGCATTCGCTACTTGGGTAAACCGAGGCACTTCGTGCTTCCGGAGATGCCCCCCCGTCGTGTACTTTCCTTGGAACGAATACCAATCTGGGAATGTCTGTAGGCGCGCGTTTTCGCGAACAGTAAGTGTCCGGGGCTCTGCGTAGTGCAATAGGTCATCAGGCATGCTTGTGATCGTCGGTGATGGGCGGTCCGGGTCGAGTACACGCAACGCCATCTTTTTGAGTCCGAAGCGCGCGCGAATATCAGCACCAATGGTCGTGTTAAGGCGACCTTCTGCGTGGCTAAGTTCAATGATCTCCTTGAAGCGATCGGCAATTTCCACGGCATGTCGCGCGAGTCGAAGGTCCGAAGGAACAGCGCAACCCGAGTTCATCAGTTTCTGGTAGCGTGTCTGTGGACCGGTGTATCTGGTTTCCTCGAACCCCTTGCTCTCAGTCGACGGCTGAGTGCCCCCGCGCCCGACCTCAAGGTCTGAGATCGCGGACCACGATGACACTGGTACCGTGAAGCGCAGTGAACGTAAGAACGACGGTAGGCGTGTCTGAAGGTGCGCAAATGGGTCCGCAACGTTTAACTCAGACCGAAAGGCCAAAACGAAGTAGCGCGTTCGGGCCTGAGGTACACCAAAGATTGATAGGTCAAGCAACCGCTCATATACCGTGTAGGCATCCGATAGTCGGGCCTTGAGAGCCTGAGCGAAGTTTTTTCTGGCCTCTCCGGCGCCGAAGTCCTGGGTAAATCCGCGGACGTTCTCGATTAGAACGGCCTTCGGCTTAATAATTTTTACAAGACCCAAATACGAATCAAATAGCTTATTTCTCGGGTCGTTATGTTTCCGACGTCCAGCGCTCGAAAATCCTTGACATGGTGGCCCGCCTACCAATACGTCTACAGTTCCGGAGAACTTTTCGAGCTGGTCGTGATAGCCACTCAGAAGTTCGGCTATTCCAATCGGCTGTTTCGGGAGCCAGCGTGGCCAGATGTACCTGTAGGGCGATCCTTTGGTCAGCAAGTTTGTTGCCAGTGTCGCAAAGGCGAACTTATCGCGTTCAATGGCGAAGCGCCCGGTCCAGCCAGCTTGCATGAGTCCAAGTGAGAGGCCGCCACACCCGGCGAAGGCATCTATGAAAGTTAATGACTTCGAGGAAAATCGAGGCATCGTCGTCCAAATGTAGGTGCTTTCTAGAGTACCGTAGCTAATTATGCACGGACCGGGGCAACGCGGCTAGACCCCGGCGCTCGCAAGACGTTTGCCGATCCGTTGCCTTATCGTTGCAAAGCCCCAATGTGTCGCATGTCCTCGCCACAGTTCGTCCGCGCCAGCTGCGTTTGCAGTCTAACCTGATTGCTGCTTCGTACAGTTATCGACAGAACTCGAGCTCCAGGGCGGGTTAGTCCGGCAATGGGCGATTAGAAAGCAGGGTCGATAGCCGTTCGGGCAAGCGGCGCTCCTTAGGATCCGGGGCACAGCCCCCGCACCGGGTGGGGGTTCCCGAAGGGTCTGGCATTCTATGAGTGCCCATCTGACCCGCAGATTCGGACTTCCAACGGACCTGCCAAACACGGGTCCGGGTTAGCAGTACCAGCGGGCCGGCCTCAACACCGAAAACGCTATACCCCGGAAAAGGGGACGGGAAAAGGGGACGGAGGGATTAAACCTTAATCCCTCCGTCCCCTTTTCCGCCCATCGTGCATCTGATCCGCAACAGTCTGGACTACGCGAGCTGGAAGGATCGCCAGGCGCTGGCGGCAGCAATCAAGCCGATCTACACCGCGCCCAGCGCCGAAGCCGCTCTGGCCGAACTGGAGGCGTCTGGTAACGGGGCCGGCCCAATTTCTGCCCCACGCACCTGCGCAGTGGCGGCTCGTTTATCCAGGCCTGAATCGTGGCCGCGCCCAGATTCACCTCCAGGATACAGGCCCGGTCCGGTTTGGCAATCAATACCGCGTAGCGGTGGTAATTGTCCTTGAGTTCCACCAAGTGATAGATGTTGGGTGTGGGATAGACCGCGATCCAGGTGGGCAGTGGCGCGGCAAACTGCATGGGCAACATGAAGCTTCCGCCGAAAGTGCCGCGGACAAAGATTGCCACCCCTTTTGATTCGGGCAGTAGATTGGAGCTCAACCAAGCCTCTATTGTCCCCAGAGCCTCCTCGATATCTGCGAGGTCGTTGCCCTTGTGAAGGCGTCGCAGGATGCGGGCGCGTTCGTCGAGCGCGTCGCGCCAGCCGCGCTGCCCGTTTTTGAGGTTGAGGTAGCAGCTGATAAAAGGCGCATCCGTCTCTTCGACATCAGCCAGCAGGATGATGTGTTGATGGAGTTCGTCGAGTGTAGTCATCTGTGTCATATCGGTATCCTCTTGCGATGGATATGATTTCATTCTTCATTGTTCATGAAGCCCAGCAGGTGCAGCAAGCTGGTAAACAGGTTGAAGATGGAGACGTACAGCGTCACGGTCGCCATGATGTAGTTGGTTTCGCCGCCGTGGATGATGCTGCTGGTCTGGTACAGGATCAGACCCGCCATCAGCAGCACGAACATGGATGACACCGCCAGCGCAAGGCTGGGCATTTCGAAGAATACCGCGCCCAGACCGGCGAGGAAGGCCACGAGTATGCCAACCATAAGGAATCCGCCCATGAAGCTGAAGTCCTTGCGCGTCGTCAGCGCGTAACCAGACAAGCCGAGGAAGATAGCACCGGTGGCACCCATGGCCGTCATCACGACTTGGCCACCGTTGGGCATGGCGAGATAGGCATTGAGAATGGGTCCCAATGTGTAGCCCATGAAGCCGGTCAGTGCGAATACGCAGGCCAATCCTGCGGCACTGTCTCTGAATTTCGTCGTCAGGAACAGCAGACCGAAATAGCCGCCGAGTGTGAGCAGCAGTCCCGGGTGGGGCAGCTTCAGCGCCATCGATACACCGGCGGTCAGCGCGCTGAACAGCAGTGTCATGGACAACAACATATACGTGTTGCGGACCACTTTGTTGGTGGCGAGCGTGGCTGTTTGGCTCTGGCTTGTCGTGAGAATCGCGGGGCTGTTCATAGACTGTTACTCCTGTCTTAGCTGCTGGCGGTGATGTCTGACAACGGCGTGTCGAATTCTGGCGTATTGCCCTGCCTGAGCATGGCGTGCTGACGGTTAAGCTTGCGTACCACTGTGCGACCGGCGCGATCGGCCGCGCGGTCGATGGCGACATACAGATCAGTTTCCGTATCGTCTACCACTACATCGGGTAGACCGTTCAGCATTACCTGAAGATGGCAGCGCTTGTCAGCACCGCCGTGCGGGCCGTTGATGTCGGATAGCCGCACAACAATCCGTCGGATGTGATCGTCACAGTAGGTCAGGGCAAAGCGCAGTCGCCGTTCGGCGTGACTGCGCAGGGCGTCGGTCAGAGAAAAGTTGCGTGCCTGGATGTCTATCTGCATAGGGTCCTCCACTACGGAACGGTTCATGGTTCATGGTTCATGGTTCATGGAGTAGCCATGCTAGGCGGGTATGACTGATTAAAAAATACGGCGCGCTCAAATCCCAAGTGCAACAATTTTAGGGGATAATGTTGCATGGGAAAAATCTACGAGCAATTGAGTATTGAAGAGCGGGCGATGATTCAA
>NCBI01000026.1 GCA_002255365.1 Chromatiales bacterium 21-64-14 | reverse complement strand
CCAGGCCGCGCAACAGGAGGCGATCGAACAGGCCGAAAGGGGAGGGCGGTTGCGCGCGCGCAATAGCGCACTTGAGGCGCGCCTAGCGGCTCTCACGGAAACCGAGCGTGCGCAGGTCCTGGCCGGCTTCGAGGCGGGTTTGCCGGTGATGTTGCGCGCCGGCTACCAAAAAGGCGGACTCAGTCGACCCACGGTGCGCCACGCGTTCTATGATTATCTCGCCGGCCGGTGGGGATCCGGGTGTTGAAGACGGTGCCGTCCCCTAGAACCGCGCAGGCGACGCTTGGCCATCACCCAGCCGAGCGCCTCCTCACCCACGCAAAGCGGCCTACCGCAACGGCGTGGGGTCTTGGTAAGGCATAACCGTAGAGTAGACCGCGACGATGATCGCCGCGGTGGGTATATCCCGTGATTTTTGTGCGTGGCCACCCTCGCCGTGAAGGTCGGCACCTCGGTGCCAAAGCGGTCATCGACCAGGTACCGAGTCAGCGGCAGCACCCGACCACAATCCGGACAGTCGCTTTATCGGCACCCTGCTGCCGACCACCTGGCAGCCCGCCGCCTGACCGCCAATACCATCACCTTCAGGACATAGCGCTTGATTGTGTCCTCGATCACCCGAATCAGGGTGCGTACTTCACCCACGTTACCCCGTGCATGTTGCAGGTGATTTCGTGTTCTGCCGCATGTTTGAGCGGCGCCGCCCACATACCATAGCCGGGGCAGGCGAGGCGTTGACTGCCATCACGACAGATATTACACTACATTGTGTAGTAAAGTGATCTAAAAATGACTAAACATTCCAAGACGCCATCCGCTGGCCTACCGGCGTGCTGTCCGCCCAAACGCTCATTGGCGACACGCAAACTGGTTTCGCCCGAGCATGCTGTTGAATTGACGTCTCTGTTCAAAGTGCTTGGGAACGAGACACGGATTCGGCTCTTGCACGCGCTCGTGCGGGCCGGGGAACTGTGCGTATCCGAGTTGGCAAAGACCATCGGCCTGAAACCACAAGCGGTCTCCAACCAACTCCAGCGCTTGGCGGATCGCGGCGTGGTGGCAACCCGTAGGGAAGGCACGACGATTCACTACCGGATTGTGGATCCTTGCGTTGCCGAACTGTTCGATCGCGCGCTATGCCTGCTTGAAGACGCCAAGAGCGGCATTCATGCCCGCCGCGCTTGAAGCGATGCGCGCTTCTCCGCCCTTCAGCTCACCGCAAAGGCGACGCTGAACATGTGTTCGGTCAGGCAATACTCCCGCCATGATGCTGTCAGTAACCTCGACCGTGCTTGCGACACTCGGCACGCCGAAGCATGACTGACCCTCCTTTTGTCGTCGGGACCCAGCCGTTCAAAACGGCACTGGGTTTCACCCGACCGGCGGCCCTGATCGCACTCGCAGCTCTGACAACGCTCGCCGGCTGCGTGAGCTATCGTCCGCAGCCCGTGGATTTGACAAAGCAGGCCCAGCGATTGGAGATGCGCCGCCTGGATGATCCCGGGCTGACGCGTTATGTGGCACAACTGGGGCGCTTGCCTTGGCCCCCTCCGCACTGGAACCGTGCCGACTTGCTGGTGGCGGCGCTGTACTACAATCCGAGCCTGGCCGAAGCGCGCGCCAAACTTCTCGCCGCGCACGCCGGCGAGATCACCGCGCACGAGTATCCGAACCCGACGCTGGGACTCACACTCGAATACGCCAAGGATGCGGTCACCACTCCATGGCTCTATGGCGTGGCAATCCAAGCCCTGTTGCCGCGATTCGACCTGCGTCGTGCGCGGCAGATACAGGCCGGTTTCTTCGAAGCGGCCGCTGGCTGGGACTTGGCCGACGCGGTGTGGAAAGTCCGTAGCCGTTTGCGTAACGCCTTGCTGAGGCTGCGCTACGCCGATGCTGCCGGTGCCGTGCTTGCGCGACAGTATGAAGACGCTCGATCCATGTCACGACTACTCGCGGCGCAGGTGAACGTGGGGGAGGCCTCTGCTCCGCAGGTACAAATGGCGCAGGCCCAAGCCCTGAGGATCCGGCAAAAGCTCGACGCCATGCGTGCGCAAGCGACGGCCGCACACCATGCGCTCGCCGCCGTCATCGGCATTCCCGCGCAAGCCTTGCCGGCGCTGGATGCGGTCTGGCCAGAATGGCAGCACCCCATACCCGTTTCTTCCGAGCTGCTGGACAGGCTCAGCCGACACGCTTTGTTGACTCGTGCCGATCTGGCGACCGCCATGGCGAACTACGGCGCCGCTGAGCAGGCCCTGCGCATCGAGGTGGACAAGCAGTACCCCGGCGTCACCGTTGGGCCTGGCTACAACACTCTGGAAGGCGGCGTACGCCTGCCGTTCTCGATCCACTTCGCATTGCCGATCTTCAACCAGAACCAAGGTCCCATCGCCCAAGCCCAGGCGCGCGTCGCCAAGGCAGGGGCACAGCTGGAGGCCGTGCAAGCACACATTCTCGCCCATATCACTGCCGCCCGCGCGGCAGCGCGTCAGGCCGCCCTCGTCGCTGAGCGCGCCCGTGAACGGCAGTTGCCGCTGGCGCAGCAACAACTGCGCACGGCACAGCAAGATTTCAATCTGGGCAATCTCGATCATGTCGCCCTGCTGACCGCCCGCCTGAACGCAGCGGCGGTCGAGCTATCCAGTCTGCAATCCAACTTCAACTGGCAGATGGCGCGTGGCGCCTTAGAAGACGCCTTGCATCGGCCGCTGGGTGGCAGCGAAGTCGCGTTGGGCAGCCTCCTCACCCAGCCTCTCACTCTGGGAGAGTCACGATGAAAAGGGTATCCAACGCAGTCGCTTTCCTGTTGTTGTTCGTGACCGGTGCCGTTCGCGCCGACCCGGCAGATCTTCGATCGAATTCATCACCGCAAGTCACCTTGACCCGATCCGAGCAGGCGCTTGTAAGCCTGCGCGTGCAACCGGCGCGCGCTCTGCGGGTTCCGCCGCAAATCGAGGCGTTCGGGCAAGTGCTGAATCCCGCACCTCTGGTGGTGCTCGATGCCGCGATTGAGACTGCGGCGGCCACGGCCGATGTCTCGTCCGCCGAAGCGATGCGTCTGCAACAACTCTACACCGCCGGCCGCAATACCTCGCTGAAAACGCTTCAGGCGGCGCAGGTGCAGGCACTTGCCGACCGCCTCAAGCGAAACAGCCTGCGCCAGCGACTGCGCCTGGATTGGGGCGCGGTCGTGGCGACGTTGACGACCGCGCAGCGCAATCAATTGATCCAGCAGCTCGTCGCGGGTCGCGCGGTGCTGGTACGCGCGGATGTTCCGGGTGGGACTGCCGACGCTGCGCCGATTGCGGCGACCCTGCGCGCTCTCAATGGCGGCGGGCCCATCGTTGCGCGCGTACTCGGCCCCGCGCCGACCGTGGACCCTGCGCTGCAAGCCCCCGCCTGGCTGCTACAAGTGGGGATGCCCGGCGCGGAAGTCCTCCGGCCGGGACAGGCGCTCCGCATCGCGCTGCGATTACGGGGCGCAGCGCAACCCGCCGTTTTGATCCCGGAGACTGCCATCGTGCGGATACGGGGTATCCCCTATGCCTATGTTCAGGAAGGATCGGATCGGTTCCAGCGCCGCGCACTCACGCTGCGGACGTGGCAAGGCGATGGCTGGGCCGCGGGTGGCCAAGTCGGACCGGGCGATAAACTGGTGATCGCAGGGGCCAGCGCCTTGTGGCGGGCTGAGCAGGCCCCCGGGCTCGCTGCGAAATCGAAGTCCGAGCCTCAAGATTCCGACGGGGACGATGACTAATGCTCGCCGCCATCGTTCGCCGCAGCCTGGCGCATCCGGGTGTCGTGGTCGCTTTGGCGGTGTTGCTGCTGGTCTGGGGCGGGTTGACGCTCAGCCATGCCGACTACGACCTGTTCCCGGAGTTCGTGCCGCCGCAACTGACGATAGAAACCGAGGCACCGGGGCTGGCGCCACGACAGGTCGAGGCGCTGGTGACGCGACCGCTGGAAGCGGCCGTTTCCGGAGTGCTGGGCGTGCGCGCGGTACGTTCTGAATCGGTACAGGGGCTGTCCAAAATCCAGCTCGTTTTCGGCAGCAGCGCCAACCCTTACCGCCAGCGGCAATTGGTTTCTGAGAAGCTCGCGGGAATCCCTGGGCAACTGCCGGCGGGCGTTGGCACGCCAACGATGTTGCCCCTGACTTCCTCGACGATGGTGATCGAGAGTATCGGATTCACCAGCGTGTCCCTGTCGCCACGTGCGCTGCAGGATTTTGTGCGCTGGACCGTGCTGCCACGCCTGCTTTCAGTACCGGGCATCGCCGACATCAACCTCTGGGGTGGAGAGACGCGTCAACTGCAGGTGCGGGTGCGGCCATCGCGACTGGCCATGCTGCATCTGAGTCTGCAGGACGTGGTGGCCGCGACCCAAGCGGCCACCGGCATGCGTAGTGCGGGATTAGTCGACACACCGATCCAGCGCTTCACACTGGAGAGCGACGGACAGGCGCTGACGCCGCAGCAGCTCGGCGATGCCGTGGTGCGCACTCACGCTGGCACACCGCCGCTGCTACTGAGCCACGTCGCGCGAATCCGCTTCGGCAATGCCCCCCGCTTCGGTGATGCGCTGGTGATGGGCCAACCGGGCGTCGTCATCACGATCAACGGCCAGTATGGCGCCGACACCTTGACCACCACGCGCGGCGTCAACGCCGCACTCACCGAATTGACCGCGCTCGCGCGCGAGCGCGGTGTCACCCTCTATCCCCAGCTGTACGAACCGGCCCGCTATATAGAATCCGCATTGCATTCACTCGCAAAGTCGCTGCTTTTTGGCATATTTCTGGTCGCCATCGTGCTGATGGTCTTCCTGCGTGAATGGCGCGCAGCGCTGATCTCGTTCATTTCCATTCCACTCTCGTTGCTGGCAGCGGTCATTGCGCTTCGTTATGTCGGGCAAAGCCTCAATACGATGACGCTCGGCGGTCTGGCTGTGGCCGTGGGCGTGGTGGTGGACGACGCCGTGATCGATGTCGAGAACGTACTCCGACGCTTACGTGAACATAGCCCCTCGGTTGCCCAACGGGTAGTGACGGTGTTTCGTGCCAGTCTGGAAGTGCGTACGCCCATCCTGTTCGCGACGCTGGCGGTGTTGATGGTATTTATGCCCATCTTGCACCTGCACGGCCTGCAAGGCAGTTTCTTCGCCCCTCTTGCACTGGCCGTCGTCTTTGCCGTTCTGGCTTCGCTGGCGGTGGCGCTGACGGTGACCCCCGCGCTCTGTCTACTCTTATTGACGGGTGGCGCGCACAAGCCGGAGTCCCACTTTCTGTTCTGGCTCAAAGACCACCAGACCCGCATTCTTCGGCGCTTGTCGCGGCATCCGCGCACGCTGCTGGCCAGCGCCCTGCTTGCCGGCATCGGCGCCTGCCTGGCACTGCCGCTGCTCCGAGGAGAACTGCTGCCGACATTCCGCGAGGGCGATTTCGTCGCGACCATGACTGCGCCGCCTGGAACTTCCATCAATGTGATGCAGAAACTGTCTGCGCGGCTAAGCCAACAGATGCTGGCCATTCCCGGTGTCGCCCGTGACTATGTGACGATCGGTCGTGCCGCGGGCGGCGTGGATACCTATCCCCCCAACAAGGCAGAGTTCAACGTCGAATTGACGCCTGCCGGCACCCAGGATTCTGCAGAC
This sequence comes from Chromatiales bacterium 21-64-14, assembly GCA_002255365.1. Classification (NCBI taxonomy): domain Bacteria; kingdom Pseudomonadati; phylum Pseudomonadota; class Gammaproteobacteria; order Chromatiales; species Chromatiales bacterium 21-64-14. The sequence goes on along the minus strand of NCBI01000026.1, from coordinate 35,711 downwards.
ATTCAACATCAGTTGAATGCGCTTCTCGGCGCACAACCCGGGTTGCAGTACCAGGTCACGACCTTTCTAGGCGACCGTATCAACGACTCGCTGACGGGCGAAGCCGCGCCGGTTGTGATCAGCGTGTTCGGGCAACACCTGCATGCGATTGACCAGGCGGTCCGCGCGGTGGCGGATGCACTCCGCAACGTGCCAGGTGCCGCCCAGGTCCGCGTCAAGGCGCCGCCCTCTCAGCCGCAGTTGAACATTCGTCTGCGCCGCGAGCGTCTGGCAGGCTATGGATTGCGCGTCGACGAGGTGTTGAACGCGATTGAAACCGCATTCCAAGGCACGACCGTGGCACATGTCTATGCCGGCACCCGGCTCATACCCGTCACGGTAACCGTAGACCCCGCATTGAAGCGCGACCCGCAGAGGGTGGGAACGCTATTGTTGCGTGGCGCGTCGGGATCGCTGGTCCCCCTGGACAAGGTCGCCGATGTCGATCTTGGCGAAGGGCGATCTGAAATCCTGCACGAAGGCGGCATCCGTCGACAGGTAATTACCTGTAATCCGACTCCTGCCGACCTGACCACCTTCATCGCCCGAGCCAAGGCCGTCATTGCAAACAACGTCAAACTTCCGCCCGGCGTGTATCTCCACTTCGGCGGCACCGCTGAGGCGCAGGCGGCGGCCCATCGCGATATTGCCATCAACGCCGCCGTCGCGCTTGCCGGCATCGTCATCCTGTTGTTCCTGGCATTCGGCGATGCCCGACGGGTCCTGCTGGTGCTGTTGTGCATCCCCTTTGCACTGGTCGGTGGCGTGGTAGCGCTGATTCTGACCGGCGGCATCACCTCGATCGGTGCATGGGTGGGTTTTGTCGCCCTGTTCGGCATCGCTGCGCGCAATGCCATCCTGCTGTTGGCTCATTATGGGCAGCTGGTGGTAGATGAAGGACAGCCGTGGAATCTGGAAACGGCCCTGCGTGGGGCCCGCGAGCGATTCACGCCCGTGCTGATGACAGCGCTGTTAACCACACTCGCTCTGTTGCCAGTGGCCTTGCATAGTGGCCAGGCAGGCCAAGAGATAGAGGGCCCGATGGCGGTCGTACTGCTGGGCGGCTTGGTGTCTTCGACAATTCTCAGTTTGCTCCTGCTTCCGGGTATGGCGTTGCGCTGGTTGCGATTCGAGTCGGTCTCCAGATCGGAGGTCACCTCATGACGAAAACGCGACCGGTGTCTCGACGCGGCCACCGTCCGGTCCTAGCCGGTTGTACGTAACCAGCATCGGAACCGAAAGTCGCCATTCGTCTTGCAAGAGGACAATAGGACTCCAATCAATAACTAAGGAGTCTTTTATGGAAATCACTCTACACCGGGAGCCCTGGAACAAAGGCAAGCTGGTTGGCCAGAAGTCGCCACTCAAACCAAAGGATATTTGGGTCATCCGAATCCATCTGCAAAATGCCCATCAGGTGCGGCATCTTGTCATGTTCAATCTCGCGATTGACAGCAAATTACGCGGCTGCGATCTCGTCCATCTGCGGGTGCGCGACATCACGCACGGTAACCAGATTTTGGCCCGGGCGATGGTCGTGCAGCGCAAGACGCAACGGCCCGTTCAGTTCGAACTGACCGAGCCGACCCGGACTTCGGTTGCTGCGTGGATCGAAAGGGGGCATCTAAAGTCTGAGCAGTACCTGTTCCCCAGCTGTCTCCCGAAATCGCCGCATGTTTCGACTCGGCAGTATGCCAGGATCGTGCATCAGTGGGTTGCCACAGCCGGACTCGACGCGACGTTCTACGGTACGCATACGATGCAGAGAACGAAAGCGACGTTGATCTATAAGCGAACCAAAAACCTCCGATCCGTTCAACTTCTGCTCGGGCATACCAAGCTGGAGAGTACCGTCCGATACCTGGGCATTGAGGTCGATGACGCCTTGGAGATCTCGGAGCAGACTGAGATTTAGCGCAGGGAGTTCCGGCCGCATGCTGATCGAGCTGCCAGACTGCGTGCGGCCGCTTTCTGGAATGATGGTGTATGTGTGCTATCGGCGAAGAGCGGATGTCCGCCCAGAGATGCTTTCACTGCCGGTTGTGTGGGTCTGGGCGTATCCCTTGGACGCCATCCGGTTCCCGCAAGGAATACATAATCATCACCCGAATGATAATGTGGGTCTACGAGGATTAGTGTGGGTGCCAACCTGGGATTTCATGGTAGTTCAGCCCTATAATTTCGGCTCTTCCGACATTCGTGTGGGTGAGCGCCTGAACGGTCACGGTGCGCAGCCCGCGGGATAGAGAGCGAGGCCCCCGCAGTGAAAGAGGATGGCGATGCGGTACTGGGCAAAGCTTCGGTAGCCCCGGGCGTTGGCTTTGATGAGCTGGATTCTGCCGTTCGTGCCCTCGGCGCCTGCGTTGGTGATGCGGTGCTTGGTGTAGGCGAGGAGCCCAGGCAAATGGCGTTTGAGCGTCTTGGCGGCCGCGATGATTGCAGACAGGCGCGAATGGGTCGCCCAGAAGTACCAGCGGTCGAAGAACTTCTTCGCAGAGGCGGCATAGTGGTAGTTCCAGAACTCGGCAAAGGCCTCCTTGATTGCCCAGGCGCGCCCCACCTTGAGGGTGTCGAGCTTGAGCGAGTCAAAGTGTGTGCGCTGGCGCTCGGTGAAGTTCTTGGGGTTCTTGATCCACAGGTACTTCGCCTTGGTGAGTGTTTCATCGCCCGCACCGCGGAGTTCGCGATGTTCTTTGCGGCGCACGCGGTCGACGGCCTTGTTCAATTCCTTGGCGCAGTGGAACTTGTCATGCACGACCACGGCCTGGGGCGCGGCCGAGCGGGTGGATTGCAGGTAGTTCTCCCACATGTCCATCGCGCAGGCCCTGATGGCTTCCCGCTGCGCCTCGGGGAGCGTGGACCACAGCGTATCGGCGGCCTCGCGGGGGCGCTCAGGCACGACATCAAGGACCCTCTTCCCCTCAAGGTCGTGCAGCACCGAGATGTAGTCGTGGCCGCGCCCGAAGCTCTTCTCATCGACCCGACGTAGGTCAGGCCCCCCAAGGAGCGGCGCTTCAGGCCGCGGGAGACGGCGCGCTCCATGATCCGATCCACCTGATCCCAGGACAGGGCGGTCAACCACTGCGCCTGGACCTTGCTGCGGGCGGCTATCATAGCCCGGTACCGCCGCATTGCAGTGTGGACAGCGAAGCGGGACATCCGCTCGTCACTGCACGGTGACGGCAATCTCCCCCAGCGGGCGGGCGGTCGAGGCTTGCGTGACGCTCACTGCCGTCACCTCCCATGGCGGGGTGAGGCCCAAAAGCGTTTGGTAGAGTTCCGTATCGCGCATAGTTCCGCGATACTCCCCCGGGGCCAGGGTCTAGGCAAGATCTCCTCTGCCCACACGGAACCCTGAAGAGCCCACTTTTATAACGTATTCCGTGGCGCAATCAGCCGCTCTTTGGGGGTTCAGCGACATCGGCCGATAGCGGATCTAGGTATCCGAGTAGGTGCAGCAGCGCGTCGATCTCGGGAGCAACGGGCGCGTCGTCGGTTACATAGACCGGATAGTCGGCTTGGAGCCGATAGGCGCACGGCGCGGTCTCGGCGGGCACGTTGGGATCCACGACGCGAATGACGACCGCTCCACACCGGCGAAGCTGGTCGGCATCCGCCGGGCTGTCAACGCCGTAGACGACGAGGGCAGCGCAGCTGATGTGGCCGACGCACTCGAATCGTCCGCTCCGCACCGCAAGCACGGAGCGGATTTCAACCCCGTGGTGGGCAAAGCGGGCAAGCACGTCCGCAAGTTTGGGATGCCGTGTTCTGAGAACTGCGATGAGCATATCAGGTACGCCATCAATGTTTCCGTGCGGCGGGTGCCTCGATGGAGAAATGCAGGGATTGTGTTACGCGGGAGCGTATAAATCGCAATACCCCATTGGGCTGATCCGACCCTGTACCAATTCGCAGGTCCCGCCCTTCATCATCCCCGGACCCATTCGGCCCATCATCCCACCCATCATCCCACCCATCATCCCATGGCCGGCGACACCGCCCGGCGGGATGAAGTATCGACACATTCCACACATTTTCCCGTTATTGGGACGGTCCTGGTAGTGGACCGACGCCTTGGTCGCTTTCTTTCGCGTATCAGCAACAGCCATGGATTGCCACGTAAGCGGCCATAGAGCCATCGTTGTCGTTATCAAAACACGTTTGAGCCATCTCCGGCGCGAAATTGACTTCGGTTGGTTCATGAGGATTGCTCCTGATTACGGGGATATTTCGAGACGTCCGACTTTCAAAAAGTCTTCTGATAATTTCATCCTTTGGAAAATTTACTACCATGCCCCCTGTGCGTCGCTGCGTCGTGACCGTGGATCAGAATCCGTTTACGAAACACGGTGGAGGAAGGCGCGACATCCATCGGCAATCTGTCCTTGCGGCGATGTGCCGCCGGAAGCAAATGATAGCGAACCACGGCCTCTACAGCGACAGCGTCGGGATATGCTTGCAAATCCGCCTTAATCGCAAAATGTTGCGGAACCATCGGCCGCAGGCGCGTATCCCAAAACTGGATCACAAACGGGCGCCACATAATGAACCGCGTCAACCGGTAATGTTCGTGCTCCAGCGTACGCCCGCCCGATCCGAGCAGACGAAGATCAACGCTGATAAACCGATCGGGAACCCCTGTTGGAACATAGTGTTCGGCGCCGGTATTGGTAATCGTCAAGACATAGGCCACGCTGCCGTGAAGCGGCTTTTCAGCACGGAAACGGATGCTCAACGATTGACGAACCATCTGAGGGTCGTGTCCACCGCGCCAGAGGTGGTGTCGCCCCCACCGGGGAGGATAACCCGTCATCAGTGGTCGTTGTACCCGCGGCATGTGGCATTCGACACAGTTCGCGGTGGCGACTTCGGGTGGTACCGGCTGCCCCAGATACCCATCCACCGAGCCGTCCGCGGACGGATAGCCGGCTTTCGGTACCCAGGCCCGCGCACCGGTTCGCGGTATTGGCGGAGGGATCTTCAGTAGTAAGTGCCCGCTGATTTTGGATTCGAGAACTTCCTTTTGGGTCAACTGGATTTCAGGCACCGTGCCGCATGGCGGCATCGCAAGGAATACGCCCCAGCTTTTATCGGGTGCCACATGGCAGCGGACGCAGGCCTCATTATCGTTTTCCCACTGTGCTGTGGGGTGCGGAGCATCGCGCATGGCATTCTGCGAGAACGGGCCGTAGATGACACCATGGCGGACATGACAGGCGGCACAGGTTACCCCCTGGCGCCGCAATTCAGGACTGAACTCTGGATTTGGGGCGAGAATCGGATCGAATTTGTTACCGTCATGGAAACCCAACACCCTGAATTTCTGCTGGCGATCGAGGGGAGTGTGGCAGTTCAGGCAGATCTGCTCGTTACCTTCGAGGCGGCGGTCCGTGCGGAAGTAGGGATCTGTCCAGGAGCGACTGTGCATAGTGGTAATCCATTCCCGGTAGATCGCACGGTGGCAGGTGCCGCAAGTAGCCGCGCTCAGGTTGGGCAGTGGGGGTGGGATTTTTCTGGTTACGAGGGGATACTCGAAATCCTTAGCGACGGTAAAAACGTGCAGCGGCCGCAACATCCGCCAGGCGAAGAACAGCACCACGGCCAATCCCAGCAAGCTTATGGTTATGATCTTTATATTCGCCCGCATACCCGTATCTCGGTCATCTCACTCGAGTGGCGGGCCTCCTGCAGGAGGCTTGCCTACCGGCACACCGCAGCTTTAGAAACTGGAAACTGACACTTGACCTGCCCCCGCGCCTTGGGTCTCATATCGGAGTCCGGGCTGTTGATGTACAAATACGACGCAGTCGCCAGTCCGAGAAAGCGGCGATACACAACAAGACGAAACCCGCAAGTTCGGTCAGGCGGGCATAGTGCACGTACATGGCATAAGCGAGGGTGAGTGCTCCGAGCCCACCGACCAGAATTGGCCATGGTCGTCGGTGTCGCGCCAGACCGAGGCCGAGACCGCCGACTGCGAGGATCGAAAAGGTGACGATCGCCCCGGCCCATAGCGCGTTATTCACGGCGATGGTGATGCCGAGGGCGCCGAGAAGGGTAATGACCACCAGGGTTCCGTAGCAGGCGACCAATGAAAGTGCCGTAGCGGCGCCGGCAAGCCAACCGAACCTTGAATGCTTGATCGACACGAGCTTTCTCCGGCTTCACCTGGAATCCGACAATACCCGGCCCTCGGCACCCGCGGAACAGCTGACCCGGTTACGCCACAACTTTATCACACGCGACGGTTCTGGCGCGGCGGCGCGGATCCCCAGTGGTGGAGAGGCATGCGCGCCATATCGGTTTACCCCGCCACCATCGCCTGCGGCCTGGTCAGGAACCGCGCGAGCCGCTGCCCGGTCCGGTACACGTGCAGTTCGCCCGGTTCGAACGCCTCCCAGTCCGGGTCCTCGGTGAACGGCGCCGAGGCTATCCACACGGTATGCGCGGGGTGCGGTTCCCGCCGGTAGAGCCGATCGTGACCATAGGCGATCAGATAGGCGCCATCCGACATGAGGAAGTTGAACTGTCCGTAGGCGGCGATTGCGGCACTGCGCAGCGCGAGCGTCTCGAACCAGGGTTCCCCCTTTCCGCCTGCTCCCGACCTGAGCGGGTGCTCGGGCGTCGATACGCCGTGGATCTCCTCGAGCAGGTAGCAGAAGGCGTGCTCGGAGTCGGTCTGGCCTGCGGGTTGCGAGTGCTGCGGATGGCAGCAGCCGCGCGCAGCGAGCAGTTCGGGTACCTTCCCGTTGTGCGCGAACACCCAGCGCCGCCCGCAGCAGGCACGCACGAATGGGTGCGTGTTCTGCGGCGTATGCGGGCTCGGCGGATTGGCCTTGCGCACATGGGCGATCACCAGCGGCGAGCGGATATCCTGCGCCAGCGCGTGGAATTCGGCGCTCCGCGCGGCCGCCTCTGGGGCCTTGCGCAGCACCAGGTGCGTACTCTCCCACCAAGCCAGACCCCAGCCGTCCGGATTGTCGGCCGTCTCCCCGCCGCGGCGCGCGAACTCGGCCAGGAACGCCGCGGCAGGGACTGCCCGGTCGGCGCTGATGCCCAGTAGTTCGCACATACCGCCCACCCCCGTCCGGTTAATTCGACCCGGCGCGCGCCGTACCGCGTACCACGTCTAAATCGGCGTCGGCCCAGGCTGTCATTCCGCCGTCGACCACGTGCACATCCGCAAAGCCCTGGCCCGCGAGCAGCTGCGCGGCCTTAGCCGAGCGCTTGTCAGTGCGGCAGACCACCGCGATCGTTGTTTCCACGAACTCGCCCAGTTCCGCAATCCGTTGCGGCAGCTCTTCGAGCGGCAGGTTGCGCGCGCCCGGGATATGCCCCGCCTCGCCGGAATAGTCTGCGCCCGTGCGCACATCCAGCACCAGAACTTCGTCGCCGGCGGCCAGACGGCGCCAGAGCTCTTCCACCGGGAGCATCGGGCGCTTGCGCAGGCGCCCGATGAGGCGTGGCAGGAACGCCACGAGTGCCAGCAGGCTCAGCGCGAGCAGGCCCTTGCGGATCATGCCCGCTCCCCCGGTGACCGCCTCGCGCCCGGCGTAGCCCAGATAAGTGTAGGCCAGCGCGCCCGGCAGCATGAACAGATACGAGGCCAGCACGTAGGTCGTCAGCCGGATCCGCGTGAGGCCGAGCGCATAGTTCAGCAGGTTGAAGGGGAACAGCGGCACCAGGCGCACGAACGCCACGAAGCGCCAGCCCTCGGCCGCCACGCCGCGCTGGAGCCGCTGTAGGCGAGCGCCGGCCTTACGCTCGACCCAAGCGGCGCCGAGGGAGCGTGCTACCAGGAACGCTAGGGTCGCGCCGAGCGTGGCGCCGGCGAGGTTGTACAAGGTGCCCAGGACCGGCCCGAACAGCGCGCCGCCCGCCAGCGTCAGCACCGACCCGGGCAGGAACAGCACCGTACCCAGGGCGTAGACCGCCATGAACAGCACCGGCGCACCGACTCCGGCGGCGCGGATCCAGGCCTCCAGCGCCGTGGCGTCGAACCGCCCGCGATAGGCAATGGCGGCGGCAATCCCCGCGGCCAGGGCAATCCACGCCAGCGCGTGCAGGAGCCGGTCCGCCTTCACTTCGCACCCCCCCAGCGCCGATTGATGGCGTAGTCGGTGACCCGCCCGAGGAACGGGATCACCAGCATCCCGTCGAGCCAGGCGCAGCGGCGTGCATCACGGAAGGTGCGGATGCCGATCTGCATGCCCAGGTGTCCGGCGCGCGGCTGATCGCGGTAGGTGCCGAACAGCCGGTCCCACCATGGCAGGTTGAAGCCGAAGTTGCTGTTGGTTTCGTCGTCCTCGACCGAGTGGTGCACACGGTGCATGTCGGGGGTCACTACGATCCAGCGCAGCACGCGGTCCAGCGCCCGCGGTAGGCGCACGTTGCCGTGGTTGAACATCGCGGTGGCGTTGAGCAGCACCTCGAAGGCCACCACGCCCGCGACCGGCGGTCCGAGCACCAGGATCACCGCGAACTTGATCAGCATCGAGAGCAGGATCTCGATCGGATGGAAGCGCGCCCCGGTGGTGACGTCGATGTCGAGATCGGCGTGATGCACGCGGTGCAGCCGCCACAGCGCCGGCACCGCGTGAAACATCACGTGCTGCAGGTAGATCGCAAAGTCCAGGGCGATCACCGAGATCACCAGCGCGGCCCAGGGCGGCAGCGCCGCGGCGTGCAGTAGCCCCAGTCCGCGGGACTCGGCGAACAGCGCGACGCCCACCGCCGCGGCCGGGAAGATCAACCGCAGCAGGGCGCTGTTGAGGAACACCAGGGCGAGGTTGTTGGTCCAGCGCACCGGTTTGGAGGCGCTGAGCGCGCGCCGCGGGGCGAGCATCTCCCACGCCGCCATCAGGCCGAATACGCCGAAGAAGAAGCCCAGTCGGATCGGCACCTCGTGGGCGAGGATGAAGTGGTTCATGCGCAGACTCCTGAAGGGTAGCAGAGGGATTGATCTGCCCCTCCTAATCACTCATATATTAAATTACTCAATTGAGTATAATATTTCAGGAAGTCCCCGCTATGTCAACTGCCCCCCTCAAACACCGCCTGTTCTTGGAGCTGGCTGGCCCGGGTCGCCAAGGCCCTGTCCCACGGCAATCGGCTGGAACTGTTGGAATTTCTCGCTCCGAGCCCGCTCGGGGGAACGACGACGGAGCAACGGATCGATCGGGGGACCCGGCCGCGTCCGTTCAGGCCGCGCCCGGCTCGGTGGCGCGGCTCGAGACGTCGAACCCGTGCAGCCCGGCCGGGTCGAGCGCCAGCGCGAGGCGCGCGCAGGTCGCAACCGGCGAGTCGGCGGACAGACGCGCCGCCATCCGCTGCCGGTAGATCGCCGCCCGCCGACGTTCCGGGGTCCCGCGGATCGCCCGCCACCACCAGTGGTTCGAACAGTCCCACCTGGTTCCGGGCGAGCCGCGCGGTACCGACGCGCAGTACCGGTTCCGCCCCAGGCGCGGTGCACGTATCTGCTTCGGCCCGCAGGGGTCGAGGATCTTGCCGTCGCGCAGGTGGCAAACCGCGCTGGTGACGTCCTCGTGCTGGGGCTGCGCCGGTCGAGCGGTGTATGGCAATTGCGGCAGATCTGTTCGCGGGCCGCGTAGCGCCAGTCGGCTCGAAAATAGGGATCGGTCCAGGCATGGGCATGCACGGTGGTACGCCACCCGCGATAGTTGGCCTGAAGGCAGGTGCCGCACTGCCGGGCGCTCGGGATCGAGCGTTTGAAGTGTTTGCCGTTCACGAAGATGTGCAGCGACCGCAGCATGCGCCACGCGAGGAACCCGGCCAGCAGCACGAGCGCGGCCCAGTCGCCACTTGTGGGTTTACTCCACCGGCAGACCTGCGGCGCGCCACTCGGGGAAACCGTCCTGCAGGCGGCGGGCGCGCAGGCCGTGCGCACGCAGGCGGGCGACGGCCTCGTAGGCCAGTACGCAGTGCGGTCCGCGGCAGTAGGCGACGATCTCCTGATCCGGATCGAGGCTGGCGAGAAGCCTCTCGAGCTCCTCGAGAGGGACGTTGCGCGCCCCCGCGAGGTGGCCGGCTGCGTACTCCTCGGGCGGGCGCACGTCGAGGACGGTGACCAACCCCTGGCGCGCCCGCTCCAGCAGTTCCTCGCGCAGGATCGGTTCCAGGCGGTCGCGCACGCGCAGGTAGGTCTCCACCAGACGATCCACCTCCGCCACATGGCGCCCGGCGACGGTGCGCAGAACCGTGAGCAGGCCGACCACATCGTCGCCGGTAAGACGGTAGTAGACATACTGGCCGTCACGGCGGGCCTCAACCAGCCCGGCCTGGCGCAGCTGTTGCAAATGCTGGGAGGTGTTGGCCACGGACAGCCCTGAAACAGCGGCAAGAGACTCGACACTGCGCGGGCCCTGGGCCAGAAATTCCAACAGTTCCAGCCGATTGCCGTGGGACAGGGCCTTGGCGACCCGGGCCAGCTCCGAGAACAGGCGGTGTTTGAGGGAAGCGGTTGACATGGGGGCGGTTTCCTGTAATATTAATTTCAATTTAGAAGTTGAATACTAGAACGGTCAGGACGGCGGGTCAATGCCCGCTCCTCCGACCGAAGGAGGCGGAGATGAATATCGCGGATATTCTAATTCATGTGCCTCTAGATTTGTCCGGAGATCAGCGCGCAAGGATGGAAGAGGATCTGAGTACCTACGATGGCGTCGTATCGGTGCACTTTAGCCGGATGATGCCCCATGCAGTCATCGTGGCGTACCGCCCAGAGGCGATCCGCTCGCGGGCCATCCTCGAACGGGTCCGGCAACAGGATCCGGCGGCAACGATGGCCGGATTGTGACCTGGGAGGGACGGTTAGTAACCTCAAAACCACCACGGCGGCACCGCCGCGGGTTGGAAAGGGATTCGGCGATGTCCATGTCTTCGGGCAGTAGGGTCGGGTGGGTGCGTGCCCGGCCACCGGTGGAGGTCTAGCACAGGTGCCGGCGGGGCGGGCTGGTGGTTCGCAATGGCGAGGCTTGAGCCCGCGTTGAGCGGGGCCGCGACCCATGTGAGAGTGGTGCTGGAATCAGTACCAGCGATAAGGTGCCCAAGCTGCTCGCCCCACGCGGTCACCGGTAAGCGCGGCAGCCACGATCGGGCGCGAGGCACGGGTGATCCGTGTGCGGGCGCTCACGGCCGGGGCCGGGTATCGCCAGTACGATTGCTGTGCCCTGGTGGGCCGAACCGAGTATCAGGCCGGTATCGTGATCGCGAACGCCGTGTTCCGCGTCCCCAACCGGACCAACTATCGCATCGTCCCGCGGTTCACCTTCACAGATCCCGAGCTGGCGCACATCGGGATGACCGAGGCGCAGGCGCGGGAATGCGGCATCGAACCCGACGTGCCGCGTTTTCCGTTCCGCGATGTTGATCGCGCGATCACCGAGGGCGAGTGTGCTGGACTGGTGAAGCTCGTCGCCTACCGCGACCGGTTGCTGGGGGCCTCCGTCCTTGGACCGCGCGGCGGCGAACTGCTCCACGAACTGGCCCTAGCGATGACTACCGGCGCGCGTCTCGGTACGATCAGCGTCACCATCCATGCCTATCCGACGCTAGCCCAGGTGCACCGGCGCGCCGTGAACACCTGGCTCGGCAGGCGCTTGTTCAGCCGCGGTACGCGGAGGCTCGTGCGCACGATCCACCACTTGTTGCCTTGAAAGGAAGTTGAAAATGCCGTCCCCGGCCTTTTCAACTCGCGGCGCTGCGGTCCAGATCCGGGTCCTGTATCCCGTCCTTTCCCTGCTTGGACCTGGACTGGTTCCAGATGCCGGATTGATGGTCGGCTTTTCGTCGTGGCGTGAGCTATCGTATGTAGAATCTCGCCTGCTTGGCCGATAAACCGGCTGCCGCGCGCTGCCTCGTCCGAGATTCCGGGTCCCCGGCGGCGCCGAGCACTGTCCGGGAGGTATCGGCCATGCGTTGGTTTCGTTGGAGTCTGTTTCGCAAACTATTGTTGATTACCGGCGGCGGCACGGCGCTGCTGCTGGCGAGCGCCCTGACTGGCCTGTGGTGGATCCATGCGGACCTGGGGCGGTTGGGTGCCGGCGTGCGCCGGGAGGTGGCAGTTGAGGTTGGTACTGTGCACCGGGCCGGCGCGCACGCATTGCGGGCGCGTGATCTGGGCGCCCGCATCGACCGGACGGTCGTACAAGCCGACCGGGACCTGGCGGTGGCGCTGGCGCTGATGGCGGCCTCGGTGGCGGTGGCCTTTGCGTTCTTTCTGGTGCTCTCGCGACGCGGCATCGTGGCTCCGGCACAAGCGTTGGTGGAAGATCTGGAGCGGCTGGCGGCGGGCGACTTCAGTGTAGCGGTGCGCGCGGGCGGGGTTGGCACCCGGCAAGGGGCGGACGAGTTCGGTACGGTGGCGCAGGCGGCCGAGCGGTTGCGCACTGGGCTCGGGGCGCTGATCGGGGAGGTGGCGGCGAATGCGGCGGAGCTGGGCAAGGCGGCAAGTGAGCTGCGCGCCACGGCGGGGCGCGCGTTGGAGGCGATCTCGGGGCAGCGGCTGCAGACCGACCAGGTGGCCACGGCGATGAACGAGATGGCCGCCTCGGTGCAGGAGGTGGCACGCAACACGCACACGACCGCGGAGTCGGCGCGCCAGGGCAAGGAATTGGCGACCTCGGGGGCGATGGTGGCGAGCGAGGCGATGGGGGGAATCGAGGCACTGATGGGTAAGCTGCGTACGGGCGGAGAAGTGATGGGGCGGTTGCAGACGGCGGCCGGAGAAATCGGCGGGGTACTGGAGATCATCGCCGGTCTTGCGGACCAGACCAACCTGCTGGCGCTCAACGCGGCGATCGAGGCGGCGCGGGCGGGCGAGTATGGGCGCGGATTCTCGGTGGTCGCGGAGGAGGTGCGTTCGCTCTCGCAGCAGACGCGCGCCTCGACCGAGCGCATCCGCGAGGCGGTCGATCGCATCCAGGGGGGCGCGTTGGATGCGGTGGCGGCGATGCAGGAGGCGGACACCGCGGCGGGCGTGGGCGAGGGGCAGGTGGAACGCTCGGCCGAGGCGCTGGCGGAGATCAGCGGCGCGGTGGGAACGATCTCGGACTTGGCGGCGCAGATCGCGAGCGCGGCTGAGGAGCAGAGCGCGGTGGCCGCGGAGATCGACCGCAATGTGGTGGCGATCGCCGAGGGCGGGCGCGGCAGCGAGCAGGCAGCGGGCGAAGTGCGCGAGTGGGGCGAGCGGCTGGAGGCGTTAGCCGCAGAGCTGGCCGAGCGCACGGGGCGGTTCCGGTTGGGAGGGGGTGAAGGGCGGGCGTGATCGACACCAACCCCAGCACTAACGGCGGGAGCGATCCCGACCCCAGTACAAAAGTCTCACGCCCCGCGGGAGTACGGCCCCTTGCCGGGGTGCGGTCCCTCGCGGGGCGCGGCCCCTTGCGGGATGTGCGCGTGCTGGTGTATGCGTTGCTCGTGGGGTTTGCGGCCTTTTCCGCTTCGTACTCGTGGTACACCCTGGTACATCAGCGCACGGTGTCCCTCGGTCATCTCGCCGACCTCGCCGCGGCGGGGACGGGCGTGGTAATCGGGGCGCGGCTGCATCAGCTCGGCGAGGCGGTTGCGGGGTTCGGGGTGGCCCCCGGTGCGGCGCCGGCGTATCGAGCGGCGCACCGGGGTTGGGTAGGGCTGGCGGTGCGCGGGCCAAGCGGGCGGCTGCACGGCGTATTCGGGCCGCAGCCCCCGCAAGCGGTACGCGCGGCGCGTTGCGCGGCGGGAGCCGGGTGCGTGGCGGCGCTGGAGCCCGCGGCTGCCTCGGGGAACGGATCGGGGCGGCTGTGGCTCACCCGCACGGTCGGTGCGCTCACGGTCTACGGGGCGCTGCCGTTGACGGCACTCGACCCGCTGTGGTCGCGGCTTCCGGCGCGCACGGCCCACGTTTTTGACCTGCGCGGTCCACGCGGCCAGTCGGTGCGGCTGCGGGGTGCGGATGAACGTCTAGCGGTGCGGGTCTGGCGGGCGGTGGGTGATATCGGGCTTGCGTTCGGCGCCGGGGCCACGGGCGCCTCGCTGCGCACGGAGTGGTGGGCGATCGTCTGGCCGGGCGCGATCTTTTTTGGTTTGGTCGTGCTCGCGACGGAGGGCGCGATGCGCGGCTTCGAGCGCCGCGCATCGCGCGCCGCAGCGGAGGTGGCGGCCGAGCGCGCCCGTACGCTGCGCGCGCGTGATCTGTACGCGGCGCTGAGCGATACCAACCAGCTCATTGTGCGCCACCCGGATCCCGAGGCGTTGTTCGCGGCGACTTGCCGGCTGCTGGTGGAGCGCGCTGGGGTGTGGGCGGCGCGCATCGGCTGGGTGGAGGGCGGTTGCACCGCGGCAAGCGGAGCAGCGAAATCCGCTCGACCGGATCCGGCCCGTCCGGATCCGGTGGTTCGCTGGGTGGCGCGGGCCGGTGGCACGGACGCCGAGGCGACCGCCGAGGCGGCCGCTGGTCCGGCCGAGGCGCTTGCGTGCCAGGCGGTGACTGCGGGCCGTGCGCAGCGCGCCGCCGGGCGGGCCTATTGTGCGTCTTATCGCGTACTCGGCGGGGCGGCGCAGATCGCGCTGCTGATCCGGCGCGGATCGCACACCGTGGCGGTCCTGTGGCTGTGCGCCGATCATGCGCTGCTGGAGGACCGGGAGATGTGGGCGCTGCTCGAGGAGATGGCGCTCGATCTCGGCTTCTCGCTGGAGGAGACGGCACAGCGCCGGCGCCTGGAGCACGCCGTCAATCACGACGAGTTGACCGGGCTCGCGAACCGCCGGTGTTTGGCGCAAGCGTTGCAGACTGCCCATGGTGCCGAGGCCCCCGGCGTGCTGCTGGTGTTCTACGTAGACGAGCTGCGCGAGATCAACGCGGCACTTGGGCACGGGGTCGGCGATGAGGTGCTGCGCGAGGCGGCGGCACGCCTGGAGGCGGTGGCCGGCGCTCTGCCCGGGGCGCTCGCGGCGCGTGGCGACGGCGACCGGTTCTTTCTGATGCTGCCGGGGGTCGCGGCCGGAGAGGGCGAGCGGCGGGCGGGCGAGGCCCAGGAGGCGCTGACAGCGCCGATGAACCTGAGTGGGGGCGAGGCGCTGCACGTGGCGTGCCTGGCGGGGCTGGCGCGCTGGCCCGAGCACTGGAACGGCGCTGCGGGATTGATGATCCGTGCGGAGCTGGCGCTGGAAGCGGCGCGCGCGCGGGGGCCGGGGCCGTGCGTCGGCTTTGAGCCGGTGTTGGAGACGGCGGTGCACGCGGCGCGGCGCGTGCGCCGGGAGTTCGAGCCGGCGCTGGCGCGCGGCGAGCTGGTGCTCTACTACCAGCCGATCCTGAGTCTGGCCACCGGCGCGGTGGAGGGCGTGGAGGCGCTGGTGCGCTGGGTCGCGCCGGACGGCACCGTGCGTGTGCCCTCCGCATTCCTGCCGCAGGTCGAGCGGGACCCACGGCTGTTGCGTGAGTTGGGGCGCTTTGTGCTCCGGGAGGCGCTTGCGCGCATCGCGGCCTGGTCGAACGTGGGCCTGGCGGTGGACGTGTCGGTCAACATCGGTGCGAGCCACCTGGCGGATCCGGCCTTCGATGCCGATCTGGAGGCGACGCTGGCCGGGCGCGAGGCGGATGGCGCCCGGCTGCTGATCGAGATCACCGAGAGTGCCTACCTGGAGGGACGCGCCGCGGCGGTTACCGCGCTGGAAGCGGCGCGCGCGCGCGGTGTGCGCACGGTGCTCGATGACTTCGGCACCGCGTACGCCTCGCTGAGCTACCTCCAGGAACTGCCGGTGGACCGGATCAAGATCGACCGCTCGTTCACGAACCGGCTGCTGCAGGGACGGCGCGAGGAGGCGATCGTCGGCGGCGTGGTCCTGACCGCGCGGCTGCTCGGCCTGGATCTGGTCGCCGAGGGGGTGGAGGTCGACAGCCAGGCCGAGCTGCTGCGCCACCTCGGCTGCCCGAAGCTGCAGGGTTATCGGATCGCGCGTCCGATGCCGGCCGAACAGGCCGAGGCGTGGCTGCATGCCTGGGATCCCGCGCCCTGGGCGCAGGTCGACGGCGGCGCCATGGCCCCGCTGCTCGATCGCGCCGAGGTACTCGCGCTTGCGCTGCAGGATTGGGTCGGGGCGTGCGCGCTGCTGCGCGCGGCGAGTGGCGGACCCGCCGATCCGTCCGGCTGCTGCCCATGGCTGCGCGCAGCGGCGCCGGATTGCTGTGCCGGAACCGACGGTACGCACAGGCGCTCGCCGTTCGGGCATTGGCTGGCCGGCCCAGGACGCGAGCGCTATGGCAGTGACCCCGCTTTCCACGCGCTGGTGGCCGAGCAGGGCGCGCTGTCCACGGCGGTGCGCGCCCTCGTCGTGCGCCTGGACGCGGGCGAGCGCGAGACGTTAGCCGGAACCGCGCGCGCCCTCGTCGAACGCTATGACGAGCTGCTCCGGGGGTTGCGGACCCTGCCGCTGGAGCGGGGAGGTGCGGCGTGAGCGTCACAACGCACGCATCGCCCGACCGGGGGGTCCGGGTGCGCACCGGCGCCTCGCCCGGGTCGCGCGCGGCGGTGACACCGCCGCGTCGAAGGTGGCGTGAGGCGCTGCGCGCCGCCGGGCAGGGGCCGTTGCCGCGCCACTATCCCAGATCGCTCGGCGAAGCGGCCCCTGCGGAGCGGGGGGGTGTGCGTCCCAGAGGGCGGAAGCGGTGAGCAGCGGTGATCGGCCTTCGGCGGCCGCGGGTGGAAAGGCCATGGGCGGGATCTTCGTCGGTGCGGCCGCGCTCATGACCGAACTCTCGATGGCTTTCCGCCTGGGCGATTGCAAAGGCGACTTGGCCGTGCGCATCGAGCGCTTGGCACAGGGGGCCGAGTCGCTGATCCGGGCCGACTGCGACGCGGGCCTTGCCGGTATTCGCTTGGTGCACAAGCACGGCTATGCGGTGGCGCACTCCGTACACGCGGCACTGCTCGTCGAGGCGCTGGCGCAGAGCCTGAGCTGGGCGGCGCAGCGGCGGCGCTCACTCGTGGCCGCTGCGCTCACGATGAATCTCGCCATCCGCGATCTGCAGGATGAGCTGTGGACGTGGAAAGGAGAGGTCGACGCGCAGCGCTGGGCGCAACTCCTGGGTCACCCGACCGAAGGCGCGCGGCAATTGCGCGAGGCCGGGATTCGGGACCCCCTCTGGCTCCAGATCGTCGCCCGCCACCACGAGAGGATCGACGGCAGCGGCTATCCCGCCGGTCTGCGCGGGGCGGACCTGCCGGTGGAGGTGCGCGTGGTGGCGCTGGCGGATCTCTATTGCGCGCTCGCCGTGAGTCGGGATTTCCGTACGGCGTTGGTGGGGGGCGAGCTGCAGGAGGCATTCCTGGCACGCGCGGCGACTGTCGATCGCGCGCTGGGGGCGTTTGTGCTGCGCTGGATCGGAGTGTATGCGCCCGGCACGGGCGTCGTCCTCGCGGACGGGGAGACGGCCGTGGTCGTGCGCCGTCCGGGCAAGGGTGTGCCGGCCCACTGCCCGCGGGTGCGCGCAATCCAACGGGTCACGGGCGACTATCACCACGAGCCGCCGTGGCGGCAGACGGATCGGGAAGCGACCCGCATCGTGCGGGCGCTGCACTCGATCCCGCGCCGGTTGCCCTATCCGGTCGAGGATCTGTGGTGCCCGCTCGGGCGGTTCAAGGAATCTCCCGCTGCTGCCGAATAGCGGGACGTGCGGGGCGTCGGTGTGGCGCATCCGCTTGCGCGCAAGGGTAGCAAAAAGGAGGGATTGGCGGTGGGCAGTCGGAAAAACCCGTGGCAGGAAGTGTGCCCCGAGGGCCTAGGCCCACGCGACTGGCGATGTGAGGCGATCAAGGCGCTGGTCAGAGAAGGGATTTTAGGGCATGTGGCCCACGCGCAGGTAATTGCGGCCGCGCGGATCCACGGCTACCACAGCGGGCGGATGCACGGCGGCGAGCGGTGCGCACCGCGCCAGCGGGAAACGTGCCCGTTCCATTCCGAGGCGGCGCGGGCGGCCTGGGAAGAGGGCTATGCCCAGGGATCTCGGGAACGTGGAGACTGTGCGTACGAGCAATCCGTCTTGGTCCACGACAGGAGCAGCCTGATGAACTCATCGACTCAAGCCCCCAGCCCGTTACGCCAATGCCTGATCGACGACATGCGCTTGCTTGCGCAAGCTCTCACCGAAGACGCAAGCGCGCTATGTCCGCGCCGTGAAGCGGTTGGTCGGCTTTCTAGGCCGCGCGCCCCCCAATCATCGACGGGTACCCAACGACGACGCGTCAAATCCCCATAGCGAAGTAGCCACCCCACGGCGCATCGGTCCCCTCCGTGGTTTCCTCCCTTGAGGGTTGTGAGACGCCTGCCCAGCAAGCCTCGTCTCGTCTCCGCACACCAGCATGAGAGCAGGCGTCTCACAAGCCTAAACATGGCATGACATTGTCGTGTCAGAAGTCATTGACTACGCGCTGCGGCTCGCGAAAGATCCTTGTAATAGACAGAACAGAGTAAGACTAATTGGCGTTTTCGAGTCGCGAGGCAAGCAGAGCGTCCATGTCGGCCAAACGCTCGACTTCATCGAGTCGTAACCCGAGAATGGCCTCGTGGATCTGCACTCGCGTCCGCTCGATCTGAACCGGCTCATCAATTGCCCCCTGGTTCTGCTCGACGTCAGTGCGCGCGAAAGCCGCGAGACGCTGCAGACGCGGCAAGAGGACACCCTCGTACAGATTAATTCGCCGAGTATCGCTTTGAACGATCACGAGATCGGCCACGACCCGCGCGGCAATGCTCAACCGCCCGCTGCGCAGTTCAGCCTCACTCTCACGCAGCCAGTCGCGATTCTGGTGAATCGAGGCATTGATCGCCTGGTAGCGGACGAATGGAAACATGATCGCGCCGCCGAGATTCTGAGTGATGCCATCGAGGGTCGTCACGGCCGACAGGCTAAAGTCGGGAATATAGTTCATCTTGGCACGCTCAATGTCGATGCGACCCGCGCGGATATCCCGGCGCAATGCCGCCAGATCGGGATTGCGGCGCACCGCCAGAGTCAGCATGCGAGTCAGACCGCCGTGCGGTAGCGGTATACGTGGAAGCTTCTCCGGTACACGCATCGGCCGACGCACCGGTCGCCCGATGATGCGATTAAGTGCAGCTCGATCGGCGGGCAGCTCCGCCGACACGGCGGCCATCATCGCGCGCAATCGAGTCAGTCCGTTCTCGATCGTGAGAACCGCGGTGGGTGAAACTGCACCGGCCTCGACGCGTGCCCGGGCGAAGGCGTCCAGCTCGCGGAGCAGCACCGCATCCCGGCGCAGGAGATCAAGCATCGCCGAATCCGCTACCAACCTATACCAGGCGTCGAGGGTTTGCCGGCGCACGGCAAACTGAGCGCGACGGTACTGCCATCCGGCGGCATACGCCCTTTGCAGCGCTGCTCGGGCCTCGGCGAGCGGCTTACTCGGCCATTCAATCGGCGCACTACTCATATTGGCGAGCTGGAGCATGGTGCTGTCGTAGCTTGCTGCTCCGTTCTTGAGGCCCACGGTCGCCCCGAGCGCCGGAACCGTCGTCTCGGTGCCCCGTTGCGCAATCGCCTCGATGGCTGCTCGCCACCGCCAATAGGCAGCCTCAACGTCCGGGCTGTTGAGCAGAGCGCGACGGACGAGTTCCCGGGGCGCCGGTACGGCGGACAGTGGGGGCAAATGCCGCTCTTGTGGGGACTTCAGAAATGGCCGTCCCGCAAGCACGGCCTGGCGCTGTAGCGTATGCGCTCCGCGGGGCATGAACGTGCATCCTGCGGTGACGGCGGTCAAGCCTAACGTCAACAGCACACGCCAGCGCGGTGAATTCCGGTATGGAAAACCGAGACTCATACGTTGTTCCCTAGATTCAGCTCCGGCTGCCCTGCTCCGGTGCTCGGCGGAATATGCGGCTCGATATGATGGGGGAAGGCATGACTCATCACGATGTAATAAAGCGTCGGCAATACCAGCAGTTCCAGGAAGAAGCTCGTGATGAGACCGAAAATCATGGGCACGGCGAGATGGCGCATCACGTCCGCGCCCGAGCCCTGGGACCAAAGCAGAGGCGTCAGTCCCGCCAGCGCCGCGAGTACCGTCATGGTCTGTGGCCGAATGCGGCGCACGGTACCAGAGTAAACGGCGTCAAGCAGATCGCTGCGGCTGCGCAGGCGACCGCTATCGCGGAATTCCCGCAAGCTCACATCGAGATATACCAGCAGGACGAGCCCCATCTCGGCCGCGAGCCCCGCGAGTGCGATCACGCCGACCCAGACCGCCACCGACAGCTGGTAGTGCATGAACCACAAGCCCCAAAACGCTCCCACGAGCCCGAAGGGCACCGCGAGCAGCACGCCGAGCACGCGCAGGAAATTCCCCGTGGCGAGAAACAGCAGCACCACAATGGCGAACAGGACGAGCGGCACTGCGATGGCGAGCCGCGCATTGGCGGCGCGGATCTGCTGGTACTGACCGACCCATTCGAAGGTGTAGCCAGGCGGCAGCGCAACCCCCTTGATGATGGCGGCATCGGCCCGGTGGACATAGCCGAGCAGGTCGGACACCTGCGTGGTCACGTTGATGTAATTGACCGTGCGGGTATCGTAGCTGTCGATCGAAGGGGGCCCAGCGTCGTAGCGGATCGTCGCAACCATTCCGAGGGGAATACTGGCACCGCCGGGCAGCATGATCGGAATCTCCCGCAGCGCCTTGGGCTCATCGCGCAGATTGACCGGGTAGCGCAGGTTGATCGGATAGCGTTCCACGCCAAGGACCATGGTGCCGATCTTCTTGCCTCCGATCGCCATGCCGATGACGCGCTGGACGGCGCCGACCGTCAAGCCGTAGCGGGCTGCTACGTCGCGCTTCACTTTGATATCGAGGTAATAGCCACCGAGCGGCTGATTGGCGATCGCGCTCAGCGTGCCCCGGACCGGCGTGATCGCACGGGCGATATCGTTCGAGAGCTTGCCCAGAACCGTGAGATTCGAGCCGGTCACGCGGATGCCGATCAATGTCTTGCTGCCGCTGTTCACCATATTGGTGCGATTGGCCACGGGCATTGTCCAATAGGGCGGCAACCCCGGGATATCTAGGGCCTGATTGAGGCCCTCGTGGAACGTGCCGGCGGGACCCGTATACCCGTTTTCCAGCTGATCGACCGTTACACGGCGCTTGTCGGGCCAGAACGTGTGCTGGAACGGCCACTGTAGCCAATGCGGCCAGTGCGCGTAAAAGTGTGGCACTGCGGCATACGGCCATTGGTCCCGACGTTTTAGACGCACAATGGTATCGAGCATGCCGAGCGGCGCATCATCCGTGGCCGTCTCCGCCCGACCCTGCTGTCCGAAGACGCTGGTAACCTCAGGGTAGCGCATGATGATCCTGTCGGTCTGCTGCAGGATCGCCCGCGCCTCGGTGATGCCGATACCCGGATACGTCGTCGGCATGTACTCGAGGGTCCCTTCCCACAGCGGCGGGGTGAACTGCGTGCCCAGGTGCGAGAGCGGCCAGAGGATTGACAGCACGAGCACCGCGGCCAGCGGGATCAGCGCCCAGCGATACCGGATCGCGAGCCTGAACACCGGGCCGAACGTGCTCTGGAGTGCCCGACTGATCGGGTTGTGCTGCTCGTGAATGATGCGCTGGGGGACGGCCAACAGCAGCGTCAGCACCGCGACCGCCGTTGCCGCCGTCCAACGATGTTGCGCGAACAGCGCTGAATGTCCAGCCAGGATGAACACACCCGCCCAAGCGGTCGCGGCGAGCACGAGCGCCAGCCCGATCTGTAACCGACGTGACCAGTGACTGGGAAACAGGCTCGGGCTGATGAAGTAGACCATCAGGACCGGAATCAGCGTGATCGACACGATGGCCGCAGCGGCCATCGCGAACGTGCCGGTCAGCGCCAAGGGACTGAACATCTTGCCACTCTCTCCGGGCAGGATGAAGATCGGCAGAAAGCTCACCGTCAGGATCAGCAGGCTGAAGAAAAGGCTGGGCGCCACCTCGGCGGCTGCCTGCAGGATGATCATCCAGCGCTCGCGCGGACTTTCACCATTGCCAACGCGGATGTCCTCCGCATTAAGGTGCTGGTGCGCATTCTCGACCGTTACGATCGCCGAATCGACAACCACCCCGACGGCGATGGCGATGCCGCTCAGACTCATGATGTTGGCGCTCACACCCATGAGATACAGCAGTGCGAGGCTGATCAGCATGCTCGTCGGTATCACGATGATGGCGATCAGCGCGCTGCGCCCGTGCAGGAGGAAGATGATGCACACCAGCGCCACGACGATCATTTCTTCAGCCAACGTGTCCGAGAGCGTCGAGATGGCACGAGTGATGAGGTGGGTCCGGTCGTAGCCGGTCCGGACGAGCACCCCCGGGGGCAGACTGTGCTCAATCCGCGCGATCTTTTTCTTGACGGCCTCGGTGACGCGGTAGGTGTCGCCGTGAAAACGCACCACCACGATCCCGCAGGCCGCCTCCCCTTTCCCGTCCCAATCGCAAATCCCCTGACGCTGCTCACCGCCGAGCTGCAGCGTCGCCACATCGCGCAGCAGAATCGGCGTGCCGTTCTTCTCTCGACCCACCGGCACCCCGCCGAGCTGCTTGAGGTTCTTGAGGTAACCGCGGCTGCGGACCATGTAGGTGAGCTCGCTTTGCTCGACGGTCGATCCGCCGACATCGTTGTTCGAGTCCCGGATGGCGCTGCGGATCTCGGCGAGCGACAGGTGGTAGGCGCGGATCCGGTTGGGGTTGATGATCACCTGGTATTCGCGCACGAACCCGCCGAGCGGCGCAACCTCGGCCACTCCGGGCACGGCCTCGAGCTCGAAGCGCATGAACCAGTCCTGCAGGCTTCGAAGACCCGCCAGGTTGGCATCAGACTTCGCCAACGGCCTGCCGTCCAACGGACAGACTCCCCCATGACTGAAACCCCGTACGAGCTTCAGGTGTGCGCGTGCGCCAACCGGCGCGTCGCCGCGCGCGCCGTACCACTTGCCGGTGCGCGGGTCGTGCCAGATCCCTTGTGGATACCGGGCGCAGTACCATCCGGAAAGCAGCGCATACTGATAGGCCCACCCGACACCCGTGGCGTCCGGACCCAGCTGCGGCGTAACGCCCCGTGGCAGCTGGGTACTCGCATAGTTCAGATACTCGAGCACCCGGCTTCGTGCCCAGTACAGGTTGGTGCCCGGCTCAAAGGTCACATGGATCAGCGAATAGTCGAACATGCTCTCGCCGCGAATGGACTTGACCTTCGGCACATCGAGGAGCGCCGTCTCGAGCGGATAGGTCACCTGGTCCTGCACCACACCGGGCGGCTCGCCCATGTAATTGGTCAGCACCAGTACCTGAGTATCGGAGAGGTCAGGAACGGCATCCAGCTTGCTGTGAAAGGTCATCCAGGCCGACACAGCGATGATCACGAGCGCCAGCAGCAGCACGAGCTCGCGATTCTTGACGGAGAGTTCAATGATTTTGCGGATCATGGTAGCGTCCGTGATCGTCGATCAATCGCGCGACTTGGGTTGGCTGGGCAGGTCACTGCGCGCCGGCGTGGCGGCCTTCGTCGGCTGATGGGCAGCAGGAGGCATCTTCATGCCCGGCATGGCGCCCTTTACATCCGGCGCAGCGGGCTTGGGCGAGCGCCCCCGCGCCGTGAACTTGGCGGTGAGCTCGTTCATGTTCGATTCCACGTCGATGAGGAATTGGCCGCTCGTGACGACTTCCTCACCGGCTTTCAGCCCCGAGAGCACCTGCACCTTGTTGTTGTTGCCGGTCAGACCCGTCGTCACGTTGCGCGGCACGAACCGCCCCTTGCCTTTGGCCACGAGCGCCACTTCCCCCGTCCCGGTATGGATAATCGCCGAGGCCGGTGCGAGCAGGATGTCCTTGAAGGGCGTGCTCGCAATATTGACCAGGGCGTACATGCCGGGACGAAGCAGGCCGACGGGGTTCCCAAGTCGGGCGCGGACCGTGACGGTGTGGGTGCGCGGATCCTCGTTCGGATCGATGAAAAAAATGCGACCCTCGAACGTTCGACCCGGGTCCGCCGCGATGCGCGCCTGTATGACTTCGCCGAGGCGCACCCACGGCAGCTGGTTGTCATAGACTTTCGCATCGAGCCAGACCGTGCTCAGCTGCTCGATCCGCATGACCGTCTGGCCGCTCTTGATGAACGACTTCTGCCGAACCGAAACCCGATCCAAATAGCCGGAAACGGGACTTAGAAACGTCAAATACTCCCGCGCTTTGTGCTGGGCCACGATGTGATCGAGCTGCGCGGCGGATACACCGAGAAAAATCAGGCGCCGGCGGATCGACTGGTAGAGCCGGCGCGCTTCCGCGACGGAATGCGGATCGTGCGTGCGGGCCGCGAGCGTGCTGTTCTGCGCCGACGCGAGCAATTCCTCCTCCGCCGCCAGGAGCTGTGGACTATACAGGGTGAAAAGGGGATCCCCTTTGCGGATCGCCGTGCCGCGGGTGGTCGCATAGAGCGTTCCCACCCAGCCGCTCACGCGCATCGACACCGCATAACTGACGGGCGTTGCTTGCCTGAAATAGCCCACGGTGCGCACGGTTTTCACCAGCGGCCCGAATCGGACCGGACTCGTTTCAACGGCCAGGTCCTGCGCGATCGCCGGGCTGATGGTCACTTCCCCGGGACTCTGCCGGCCTTGCGAGGCGTACACAGGCACCAGTTTCATGCCCATGGCGCTGATGCCGGGCTTCGGAGAGATCGAGGACGGTCCGACCATCGGATCCCACCAGTAGAGGATCTTGCGTTTTCCTTGCGCAGCCACTGTCCCGGCGGATGCAACTGCTCGGGAAGCTGTTTCCTTTGGGACCTTGCCGCCGGAGACCAGCATGACACCTGAGATCAAACCCGCGCCAGCGGCGAGAGCTGCGAGAATTCCCGTTGCAATCGAGCGTTTCATTCGTCAGCGCCCTTTGAGTGTGTGTCCATGCATCACGAAACCACCTTCGATTTTCCACGGACTGGTTGGCGGTGTTGATGGCGAGCGCACGGTGAACGAGCACCCGGTCCGCAAAGACTCCACGAGTCGTCGCCGCGAGACATAGCCGCAGCGCCTCGAGGGCGTGACGTACCACCTCCGCATGCGCTCGAGCGACCTCTTTGCGCACATCGAATGCGCTCCA
Organism: Chromatiales bacterium 21-64-14; assembly: GCA_002255365.1. Taxonomy (NCBI): domain Bacteria; kingdom Pseudomonadati; phylum Pseudomonadota; class Gammaproteobacteria; order Chromatiales; species Chromatiales bacterium 21-64-14. Next base: position 10,518 of record NCBI01000026.1, on the reverse strand, counting down.
ACAGGGCCTGGCTCACCTTGGTGTCCCCGCCCGTTCCCTTGGCACTGCCGAAGGTATGCGGTGCCGCCGACACGCTCAGCACCGGATCCGGCAGCGCGCCGACGAGGCGGAGGCCGGAGACCGCCGCGACCAGCGCGTGCTGCATGGCGGAGAGACTTGCGTTTCGCGCAAGCATCGGGGGGGGAACGACTCGGGCGAAAGCGCCGCGGGAAGCGGCGCCAGGCGCTCTCGGGGAGCGAGACCCGTAGCATAAGCGGCGCTTACGACGATGGGCAACAGCCAGCCGACCACGTTCGCCAGACTTGAATATTGACGCACAAGACACTCCGTTTGCAGATCCCAAACGATGACGCGCCCGCACACGCTTCGCGTGCAAGCACCGATCCGCAACAGGAGTGTCAGAGTCTCAGACGGAGGGTCGAAAGATAGATGTCGCGCCCCGCCGAGGGCACGATGGCGATCCGCGGGTGGGGTGGCGGTCTATTACGCACCGCGACAAGAGATGCGGCGGCGTCCCATGCAGGCGCTGGTAAAGCGACGGCGTGCACGTCCCGGATTTCGATCCCGGTGATTCGAGCCGCCGGCCCAGCGGGCACCCAGCCACAGGTGCCGGGCATCCCGCACGAGACTCCGCACGACAACGACGTGCTACCGCAGGGAAGCGCGCACGATGACCTGCGATGGGACAGTGAGCCGGTGGCAGGAGTCGAGGACAGCATCATGGGACACGCCCAGACCTGCTGGCCGTACCCGAGTGTCATCACCGCCAGCAGCAGGAGCGTCAGGTAACGTGAACGAAGTCGCCGACCCATCATGCGCTGATGCTACAACATTGCGGACTGCAACGCCATCTCCGCCAGCCTTATCCAATTGGGTATGAGTCTGAGCGGGCAGCCGGCGGCTGTGTCCACGTAAAAGTGCGCCGGTCGACGCAATTTTTATAGTTCTGAGATCGGTTGATGTCACCCGGTACAGTTCGTGTGTAGCTCTTTCGACGACGTCGGCTAACTTTCACCCACCGTACTGCGAAGCTGAAGTTCCTGTAAGTGAAGATTCTGTCTACACCTTGATCTGCCGCAGGAGCTCGATCGTGCGCTGTTGCTGGGCGTTGGGGATGGTGAGGACATCGAAGGTAGGAGCGTTCACTGCGGCGCACAACAGGACATGCACGCCCGCGCTGACCGTGCGCGCGTATGGGATCCGTGTCCCCGCCAATACCGGCAGCAGTTGCAGGACGGCGCCCGCCATGACCATCGTCAGGTAGCCGAGCGTCATCAGGTGGGCCGCCGCCAGGGTGGCGGGGGACCAGCGGCTCGCGAGCGCCTGCGGTCCGAACCAGATCAGCAGCAGGGCAGCGGCGACTCCGAACGGCGGTGCGCTCAGAAGAAAACGCAGCGGGACCGACAACGACGGTGCGTCGTCCAGGGACAGGCCGGCGTAGTTCATCACCGGATGGTCGTGGCGCGCGCGGGATGCGCCTCAGGGCGAGGCGAGGACGGCGCGCTCCGCGTCTTCGTCGCCGACGCGCCAGATCAGGATCTCGAACAGTGCGCGCCTTCCGGGCCGGGTCTCGAAGCGGAAGCCGTCCTCATCGAGCAGCGGGTAGAGCAGGTACGGTTCGCGGTGCAGGAGCATGCGCAGATAGTGCCCGGGCGGCAGCTGCTCCAGGGCGTCGAGGGCGCGTTCCATGGGTTCTGGCGGTTCGAGGTCGTTCACGTCGAGCAGCCTTTCGCGCGCCGCCGGTCCCTGCTCCGGTACGCTCATTGCCCGCCTGCCGCGACCGCGGCGGACCCGTGCTCGGGAAACTGCTGCATCGACGCCAGCAGCGTGATCCGCTCGTCCTCGAGTACCTGATCGGCCGTCGGATGCAGGACCTGTTCTTCCTTGAGATTGTGCTGCTGGATGAGCGTGAATAGGGTATCGGCGTGGTTGAGAAACGCCTCGCGCCGGCGCGCCTGCACCATCCTCTCGAGCAGGCTCACCAGCGTGCGCATCTGCTCATGTTCGGCGCGCATGACCTGTGTCGGTCCGGTGCACTGTCCGGTACGCGCCTCGAAGCGCGGAAACAGGATCCGTTCCTCGCGCCCGAGATGGCGCTCGAGGTCATCACGGAACCCCGTAAAGCGTGCCGCAGCGATCTCCCACCGGCCCGCCGCGGCCGCGGCTTCGGTGGCGCCGAAGGCGGCATCGCAGGCGTGATGGTCAGCGCGCAGAAAACGGCTGATGGTGTCCATACCGGCCTCCTCGGGTCCGATTGCGGGGTCGCACCGGTAGGCACGATACGGGTGCCCGGGCGCCGGCACCTTAACCGAGATCAAGTCCAGGGTCCGGTTCGGGCGGCCCCTTCGGGCCGCCCGCGCGGTTGTCGGGGTCGGCGCCGGCGGAGCGGCGCGGCCAGAGTACCGGTCAGACGCGCGCCGTGAACAGCGGCAGCCCGCCCCAGGCGCAGGCGCCGCCCGCTACGGCCAGCGGCGTGATCCCGAACCAGAGGCTGCCGACCAGGCCTCACACGCCCAGGTGCGCGAGGACGAGCTAGGACCAGGCCGCCGCCCCGGCGCGAATCGGGTTGCCGGTGAAGCGCGGCAGCATGTGCTCGCCGAGCCCGTAGATCATGAACACCAGAAAACCGAGCGTGAACACGTGTAACGGCGCGACCCAGGCCGCCCCGGGCGCGAACAGCCCGCCGTAGACGGGCAGCGCGGTGCCGGCGAGGAACAGGTAGAACACCGACGAGAGCACCGCCAGGCGCGCGCCGCGCGCCATGCCCAGGCCTACGTGGGGTAGCGCGCGCGCCGCCTTCGGCGGCGCGCCGGCTACCAGCGCCAACGCCTCCTGCCGGCTCTGTACGCCGACCGCGCGCAGTTCCCCGTCGATCACGGTCGAGGGCACGCTGCGCAGGTGCGGGCGCGTGGCCAGTTCGCGCCCCTCCGGCTGGCCCATGTCGAGGACTTCGAACTCGAAGTCGCGTTCTTCGGCGGCCTCGCGCCAGATCCGCTCCGTCTGGTGGCAGGACGCGCACCGCTCCGAGACCAGCAGCTGCACCTTTACCGCGCCTCTCCCGTGCCCCTCAGTCCGCGCAGCGCATGCACTGCACGTCATAGCGCTCGATCCAGGTGCGCAGGGCCCCCTGCGCCTGATCGTCGCGCGTGAGGCGCGCGAGCGCCGTCGCCGGGTCGTCCGGCTTCACGATTACCAGCCAGGCATCGGTATAGGGCGTGACGTTGACCAGACCCGGATTCTTCTCCACCTCCGGATTGAAACGCACCACGGCCCCATCGAAGGGGATGGGGATGCCGCCTGCCCATTTCCCCGACAGGAACTGGAAACGGTGCAGGCGGCGCTGACCCGCAAGCGCAGCGAACTCAACCGCCTGCGCCGCATCCAGCGCGTGTTGCCGAAGCTCGCCGAACGGCAGCAGCTGCAGGAGACGCTCGAAGCGCTCCACGATGCGCCCGAATTGCCGGCCGATTTTGCCCGGCGGCGCCAGCAAACAGTGCAGGAACTGGAGACCGCCCAGGCAGTCCACGCGCGCGCGGCGCCGCGTCTGGAGCAGCTCCAGACCCAGCACGCGGCACTGTCGGTCCAGACCGCGCTGCTGGCCGACGCCGAGGCGATCGAAGACCTGCATGCCCGCCTGGGCGCCTACCGCAAGGCCCAGCAGGATCGACCCCATCTGGTTGCCGAGCGCGAGCAGCACCGGCAAGACGCCCGGGGCTTGCTCCGGGCGTCTTGCCGGTGTCGAGGCGCTGCGGCCCCTGCTCGGTCGGCGCGAGGCCATTCGCGAACGGGGCGCGGAGCTGGCCGGGCTGGGCGCCCGGCTGGAACAGGCAGCAGCCCGTCTGCAGGAGATCCAGCAACGCCTCCAGCGCGACAGGGCCAGCCGCGACGCCCTGCCCGAGACACCCTCGACCCAGGTGCTGCGCCAGGCAATCGCGGCCGCGCGCAAGGCCGATGACCTGGACCAGGCCATCCGCTTCGCCGAAGACGAGATCGCCGCGCAGCACGAGACCTGCCTGACCGCGCTTGCGCGACTGCCGCTGTGGGACGGGGACCTCGAAGCCGTGCCGGTCTTGCCCCTGCCCAGTCGCGAGCGTATCCATCGGTTCGAGACGGTGTTCGACGACATCGCCCGGCGCACCGAGCAGCTCGAGACGCACAAGCAGGAGATCGACGACGCCCTCCAGGCTGCACTGAAGGCGCTCGATGCCCTGACCCGGGTCGGTGGCGTGCCGACCGAAGCGGCGCTGGCCCAGGCCCGTGCGGAACGGGACGCCCTCTGGCAGCTGCTGCGGCGCCAATGGGTCGAAGGCGAAGACGTCTCGGCGGAGGCTGCGGCCTACCAGGGCCTGGATCGGTTGCCCGATGCCTTCGAGGTGCACCTTGCGGAGGCCGACAACCTGTCCGATCGCCTGCGGCGAGAGGCCGACCGGGTCTTTCGCCTGGCGGACCTGGAGGCCGCAGAGGGGGGCGCGCGACGCCAGACTGAGGCACTGGCCGAAAAGGTCGCGGCGGTGGCCGAGGAGAGGGCGACCCTCGATGCCGAATGGCAGGCCGCCTGGGCGGAGGCGGGGATCGACCCGCTCACCCCGCGCGAGATGCGCGCCTGGCTGGACGACTTCGATGCGTTGCGCGATGGCGTGGCACGGCTTGCCCGGCGCCGGAGCGAGCTTGCCACGCTGGAGCAGGCGCGCGCCCGTCATGGCCAGCGCCTCGCAGCCGTCCTGGCCGAACTGGGCCGCGCCGGCGACCACCTGGACGTCCTGGAGCCCGTGCTGCAGCGGGCCGAGGCGACCGCCGAAGAGCTCGACGAGATCCGACGCCAGCGCGCCGCGCTCGACCAGGAGATCACGGAACGGGAGACGGAGATCGCCGCGCTCGAGGTGGCCCATCGCGCCGCCAGCGAGGCACTCGAACGATGGCGCGAGGCATGGGCGCACCTGGTCGCGAGCCTGGGCCTGCCGCCCGAGGCCTCACCGACCGAGGCAGATGCGTTCATCGAAAAGCTGCGCGCGCTGTTCGGTAGACAGGACGAGGCCGAGAAGCTCCAGCTGCGTATCGCGGCCATCGACGAGGATGCCGGCGCATTCCAGGAGCAGGTGGCATCCCTGGTGGCCAGAACGGCCCCGGAGCTTGCCGGGCTGCCGGTCGATGAGGCGGTAGTGCGTCTGAATGGCCTGCTCTCGGAGAACCGGTCGCGACAGCATCGGCGCCAGCAGCTCGAGGAACAGATCGAACAGGCACGCCAGGAGATCGAGGAATCGACGCGCATCATCACGTCCATGCAGGCCCGGCTCACCGACTTGTGTGCAGAAGCCGGATGCACCGAGCCGGGCCAGCTCGAGGCGGTCGAACAGCGCTCGGCGGCACGGATGCGCGCCCGCGAGGCGCTCACCGCGATCGAGCGGCAGATCCTGGAGGCGGGCGAGGGCATGCCGCTGGCCGAGCTGGAGGCAGAGGCGAAGACGGTCGATCCCGACAGCCTGCCAGCTCGCATCGCTGCGCTGGACGAAACCATCGAAAGCGAGCTGGAACCCCGCCAGAGCGCGCTGAACGAGCAGAAGGGGCGCCAGAAAAAGGAGCTGGAACTCATGGACGGGCGGGACGAGGCAGCACGCTTGGCGGACCAGGCCAATGCCCTGCTTGCCCGGATCCGCTCGCAGGCCGAGCGCTATGTACGGGTGAAACTGGTCGGCAAGATCCTGCGCGACCAGATCGAGCGCTACCGCAGCGAAAACCAGGGGCCCCTGGTGCAGCGTGCCAGCGAGCATTTTGCGGCGCTCACCCGGGGCGCCTTCGAGGGACTGCTCACCGACTTCAACGACAAGGACGTACCCGTCCTCGTCGGCGTGCGCAGCGGCGGCGAGCAGGTGCCGGTCGAAGGTATGAGCTCGGGCACGCGCGACCAGCTCTACCTGGCCCTGCGTCTGGCCTCGCTCGAGAAATACATGGCCAGCGCGGAGCCCATGCCGTTCATCGTGGACGACGTGCTGGTCGACTTCGACGACGCCCGCTCCGCATCCGCCCTCGAAGCCCTTGTCACCCTGGCTGAGAAGACCCAGGTCATCCTTTTTACCCACCACTCGCGGGTCGTCGAGCAGGCGAGGGCGTTGCCGCAGCGGCAGCCGGTGAGGGTGCATGAGCTGTAGGCGTCAATGTCTGGTAGTCGAAACACTCAAGGTGTTCCCGCGACATGGGATCTACGTCGTCTACACTCTGGCGGCGAGCCTCGGAGTCTATGGAGCCTCACCAGCATTCCAGACTGGTAAATGGCCATGAAATCGTTACCATGCTGGCCCCCGACGCGCATGGATCTTCCGGAGTCGGGCCTCTTCCGAGGCGTCATGGCCGGCGTACGCACCGCCGCGGATGTCCGGACCTGGACACGTTGTATTCCGTGTTCATTGTATCCCCCGCGAGGTAGAATTCTCGAGCGTAGAGGCACAGATCGGCAGTGGCTCCTCGAGACGGTGGGAACGCCGATGCAATCGAAAGACTTTGTCCCGTCCCGGGCTCGTCGCCGGTTTTTCTGCATGCTCGGCGCGGGGGCCGATACCGGGTTCCTCGCGTTTGCCGGTTTGTCTCTGGGCACCGCACATGGAGCGGCGACACGCCGGGGTTTTCCGTTGAGAGGTTGCCGCGATGCTGCTCTATGATGCGGACAGTCCCGCCCCGCGTTGCCTGCGGATGTTCTTGCTGGAGAAACAGGTGGCGATACCCAGCGTCGTGATCGACGTCTTCTCGGGAGAAAATCGCCGCGAGGAATTTCTGGAACGCAACCCCGCGGGGCAGACACCGGCGCTGCAGATCGATGACGGGCAGGTGTTGGCGGAGGCGGTGGCGATCGCGGAGTATCTCGAAGAGCTGTATCCGCGGCCGCCGTTGATCGGCCGTACCCCGGTCGAGCGTGCCGAGACCCGGCAATGGTGGCGGAGGGTCGAGCTCAATATCACCGAGTTTATCCACAACGCCTATCATTATGCGGAAGGTCTGGAACGCTTCCGCGACCGCATACCCGTGGCGCCGGAGGCGGCGGACGGGCTCAAGCGGATCGCCCGCGACCGCACGGGTTGGCTCGACCGCATGTTCGGCGACGGTCCGTACCTCTGCGGGCAGCGGTTCACGGCCGCCGATATTTGGCTCTATGTCTGGCTCGAGTTCGGCGGCACGGTGGGTCAGCCGTTCGACCGCACGCTTCCGCGCCTCGGGCCGTGGTTCGACCGATTACGCGCCCGCCCGAGCGCGGAGCGTAGCCGGCGGCCGTTTCCCGCCTCCTGATCGCACGCCTGCCGCGTGCCTGGACCGTTCCGGGGCGCCGCGCTGGATCGCTTCGTCGGCCCATGGCTTCGCGGTCTGCTAGACTCTGCGTAGGAAACGGCCTCTGCGGCCGTCGGCGTGAGGATCGCGGGATGCACGGCGCGGAGCGAGTGGCGACGCCGCAGGCTTTTCTCGGCACCTCGCTGGGCGCGACCCGGGACAATACGGAGTTGGGCACCTACCAGCGATGGGGGGAGGATCGCGGCGAGGGGTTGTCCGCTGCTGTGGATCGTGCCGGCACGCCCGGGCTACGCCTGTTTGACCGCAGTGGTGCCGGTCTCGGGGAGGCGCGCATGCCGTGCGGTAATCGGACGCTGTTGCAGCGCGGTTACGCCGCCGACATCGTGGCGCGAGCATTTGATCGGCCTCGCTGCTGCTCTTCTATCGCCTCGGCTACGTCCCCGTATTCCACCTCGATGAGCACTTTCTCGGCAGCGAGCAGCTTGCGCCGCATCTCGTTCCTCGAGGCCGCGCCTGCCTCCTAGAGGATGCAGTCCTGAATACGGGATCTTGCACTGGCAGCGTGGCGTTCTTCTGCTCCTCGGACCTCAATTACCAACAGGTGTGTCAGGCGGGTTCCATTTTACGGATCAGGCGGTATCCCGCGTCGCTCCAGGTGACCACAGGTGTCGAGAAGAGCCAGCCGGCGCCGAACCGCAGCCCGGAGGTGATCCATCGATGACGGATCCGGCCGATCATCCGGTTGGCTTGCGGCTTCTGGTCGAACGGGTATACGACGCTCGGGAGATCCGTGGGAAGTTCTCGGCCTGGCACGCTCCGCGGCTCAATCGGTGGGAGCGGTTGCAGGTAGTCGCCGGGGCGATACTCTGCGAACGCCTGCGACCGGTAGGAATCGCCCGCCGGGAGTTGCCGTCCGGCGAGTCGTGTTGGTTTGGTCCCGGGATTCGCTGGCGGGTTCGCGGCATCGATGCCGACAGTCGGATTGCCGTGGCACCCCATGCGGGCCCCGCCGCGGAGGCCGACCTTCCGTCGCCGGCGCGATCACACTGGCTCGACGATCCGGAGCGGCTGGCGGTCGCGGGCGAGGGCGATCTGGCGCGCACGCTGACCAGAATGCGGGAAGGAACGAGCCGGCTGATCCACGGGCGGGGCGATCCGGCCGCCGCGGTCGGCGATGCCTTTCGTCGCGCCGGGGGACGGTTTACATGGCATCCCTTGTGGTCGGAAGGCGATCGCTACATCGCCTGGACGGCGCGTCAGCCCGAAGCCATTACGCTTGCGGACTATCTGGGTCGTGATCATGCCTTGATCGAGGCGGCGCTGGCCCGTCACCGGCAGGGAGACCCGCATGGGCTGCAATGGGCGTTGTTCATGCTCGAGCGGCACATGCGGCTCGAGGAGACGTTCCTGTTCGATATCTACCGGAGGCAGGGCGGCAGTGCGCGACGCATCGCCGAACTCGAGCGCGAGCATGGGCTGGTACGGGAGGATCGGGCGGGCCTGACCAGGCCGCAGACGCTGCGCCGGTTCTGGCGCATCCTTGAAGCCCACGACGAGAAAGAGGAATCGCTGATCTATCCTTACCTCACCGGTGCCGGCGAGGAGGGCCTTTTGCGTGCGATGGCTTTCCCTGACGATTGAAGCGGCCGCGGCTGCCCCATGGTACTGCAGCGTCCAGCGCACACTCTTCAAGGCAGGATCGCCGCCATGGGCCTGGATTTCCTGGGCCAGACGTTCGATGGCGCACGCGTCGCGCTCCTCGGTCACTGCGATGAGGGCCCGGCGGGACGCATCGGCAGCGGCGGTCTACCGACTGTTTCAGCCGCAGAGCGAGTCGGTACAGGTGGAGGGCCGCCTCGTGAAGCTCGACAACCGGCAGGCGGAGTTCCTGCTGTTCAACCTGATGATGGCCATGTTCTACATCCGCCTCGGCCAGAAGATCATCGACATCGGCGGGGCTTTTCAGGCCGGTGATTTTGCCGCAGTGTTGGAGCACTTCCCCGACAGCCTGGTGCCCGAACGGCGCAAGCGGCGCGCCTACCTCTCCGGCATCCTCTCCAAGAATGAGGTTCGCCGGCAGGGGCCTTATAACCGTAAGCTGTTCTTCCGGCTGCGCCAGGGTTACTATATCCTCAATCCGACCCTGCGCCTGCGCGTCGACGGCGAGTGGCGGGCTCTGCACGAGCTGCTCGATCCCGAGCGCATCGGCTACCCCTACCTGGAGGCGGCCGCCCTCGACTACGACGTCAACGCGGCCATCGAGCGCGGACTGGACGCCTTTCGCCGGCAACTCCGCGTCATTGCCGAGCAGCTCGCCGCAACGCCCCCACACCCGCCGGCTGAACCGGCGGCGGCGGGCGATGCCGCCTCGTAGGGCAGCGCTGCTCAGCTTCGCCCCAACGCCGGTATCGGTGGCGCTCACCCGTTGTCGGCACCGCAGCCAGGGTCCGTGAGCACGGCGTACAGCAGTCTCAGCAGGACGCGGTTGTCGGTCTCGAGTGCCTGCAAGTACCGCGCGACGGCGGCCGGGTCCGCGCGCCGGTGCGCCGCCACGGCCCCGCGGGCATGCTCGTGCAAACGTTCGTGGAGGGTGATGACGGCGTCACGGACAGGCGTGCACGCCGAGCTGCTCGCGCCCGTCCGTCTCCAGCCAGTGACCGAGCAGACAACACCGCTCGGCGCCAGCGTTCGACGCGGAGTTGATCGCGGCGCTGGCGGCCCTGGTGGAGGGCAAACCGAGCCGCGGGTTCTGGAAGTGCCGCACGCTGCTGCGCCGCCAGGGGCGGCCCTGGAACCACAAACGGATCTACCGGGCGTATAAGCTGATGAGACTGCATCTACGCCGCCGTGCCAAACGGCGCCTACCCAAGCGGGTTCGGGTGCCGCTGTATGTGCCCCGACTGCCCGACACGGTCTGGTCGGCGGACTTCATGAGCGACGCGCTGGCCGATGGCCGGCGGTTCCGCACGTTTAACGTGGTCGATGACTTCAACCGTGAGGTGCTGCACATCGAGATCGACACCTCCATCACCTCGGCGCGACTGGTGCGGGTGTTCGAACAGAGCAAACAAGAGAAAGGCCTGCCACAGGTGCTGTGCACGGACTACGGTCCGGAGTTCCTGGGCGAGACATTCACAAGCTGGGCGATTCGCCAGGGGATGGCCATCCAGTACATCCAAGCCCGGCAAACCGAACCAGAACGCCTACATCGAGCGGCTCAATCGCACCTACCGCGAGGAGCTG
>NCBI01000025.1 GCA_002255365.1 Chromatiales bacterium 21-64-14 | reverse complement strand
CCAGGTAGAAGACGTTGGGGCGTAGCCGCTGTTGACGAACTTGGGCGCGATTCGATGCCGCCCGGGTTGGAATGGCCCACTGACCTGCAATGCCCTAAAGGATCGTGACGGGTTAGTGGTCTTCCTCGGTGGTTTCGCGATCGGCCAGAGCGGACTGCACCCGCCTTAGAAACGCGGCTGTGCCGTCGGCATCGGTTCCCAGCGCCAGGGCGCGGTTCCAGTTGGGAAATAGGTTCTGTTCCTCCCGGTGTTCGTGTTTCGCCATGGCGCCCGACAGCAAGGCCAAAAGAGGCGTGGTGTTGCTGCGCGTCTCCGCACCGCCGGCGATGCAGCTCTCGATGAGGCTCAGTTGTTCCAGTATCTGTTCGTGTTCCCGAAGCATGATCGACGTCGGATCATTCCCCAGAAGATTCCGCGGGGCCGAGAAGACGGGGGCGAGTATCTCGTTTTCCACTCGTATGTGGCGTCGTACTGCCCTGGAAAGTTCCCCAACCGCCGGTTCTGCTTCCGTCAACTGATTTCGGTTTGCCAGTCTCAGGGCGCAGGCCAACAGCCGGTCCAGGCGTGCGTGATCGCGGGTCAGCAGGTCCGTGAGCGAGGCTGCGGGGAGGTCCTCCCGGAGTTGTACCCGCAGCCGCCACAACGGTGGACCCGCTCTCACCACGGCCCAATACAGCCGGTTGCGCAGCTGTAGGTTCACACTCTGCATGAGCACGGCTGGATCCTCGGGGCAGAGCAATTCCCGCACCTCGCCGGGATGGAGGTCACGCAGAGCGTAAAAGGCGTAGGTATGGCTGGGCAGGCCACCGCTGTCGCGCAGATCAACGGCTTTCGTGGTGGTTTCCGCCATGTTGGTTTGACGATTCCCTGGGGAAGTACGCGCCGGCGCCAACCGGCGACCTCTTCGAGTCCCGCTCCCACGGAGCCTTTTCGTACTGTAATTGACAACAACTGTCTGCGGCGGTCCTTGACCAGGGTCAATTCGTTTCCGGAACCACCGCATTTCCCGACGAGCGGATTCTGAAAACCGTCGACGGCCCACCTTTGATAAATGTCCTGGTCGGGTTGGGCTGCCCGATTCCGCGCGGGGTTGTAGTGCTGCCATCGACTTTTCCTGTGGGGCGTACTGGACGTGCTTGCCAACCGAGTTTGCCGCCGATGGATACGCTCGCATAGGTCGTTCCCCTCCAAGCATTCATCTGGCCAATCTGTCCTGTGTGCGACGCAGGTAGAAATAGTTTCCTCCGAGGTTGCGACGTTCCGAATGGGGGGCGTTTCTATACCCATTTTGGAGAGGCTGATTTTTGATGCATGTCAAATCGCAAGTGGCGAAGCCTCGGTATCGTGCCCTGGTGATCCAGCTATTGTACGGTTGCTCCGCGCGTCGTCGCGGGTGACGCCCGGTTCCGGTACAGCGTTCTAGTGAGGACTCCCGATGCCCAGAAAAACCCATGACACACCGATGCTCGATGAACTTGAAAGTGGTCCGTGGCCGAGCTTTATCACCGGCTTTAAGCGCCTGCGGGATGCACACCAGGATGCCAGAATCCGTGGAATGGCCGACGACTTGCTCGGACAACTTGAGCATTCCTACGAAACCCGCAAGGGATACTGGAAGGGAGGCACCGCAGGTGTAATCGGCTATGGAGGAGGCGTCATCCCCCGCTTCTCCGAGGTTGCCGCCCAATTTCCGGAGTCAGCAGAGTTCCATACGCTGCGTATCATGCCGGCGCCTGGGATGCACTACGATACCGGGACGCTGCGCAAGCTCTGCGACATTTGGGAGCAGTACGGGTCCGGGCTGATCGCCTTACACGGACAAAGCGGCGACATCATGTTCCAAGGCTGTAAAACCGAGAACATCCAGCCAGCCTTCGACGCGATCAATGAGATGGGTTTCGATATGGGGGGCGCGGGCCCATCTGTGCGTACCTCCATGTCGTGTGTCGGCCACGCTCGCTGCGAACACTCCTGCTACGATGAAGTGCGCGCGCACCGTACGATGATGAATTCTTTTGTCGATGACCTGCATCGCCCCGCCCTACCTTACAAATTCAAGTTCAAATTCTCAGGCTGTCCAAACGACTGCATGAACTCGATCCAGCGTTCAGACATGGCAGTAATCGGTACTTGGCGAGACGACATCCAGGTCAAGCAGGACGAGGTAAAAAACTTCGTACACGGGCACGGTCGCCAATACGTAGTGGATAACGTCATCAGCCGTTGCCCGACGCGCGCCCTCAGCTTGATGGACGACGACAGCCTCCGCGTCGACAACCGGAACTGCGTGCGATGCATGCACTGTATAAACGTCATGACTAAGGCATTGTCCCCTGGGAAGGATCGTGGAGTAACGATCTTGGCCGGCGGGAAACGCACACTGAAGATCGGAGACCTCATGGGGGCGGTGATAGTTCCGTTCATGAAGTTGGAAAGTGACGACGACTATGTGCGCATAGTCGAACTGGCGCAGCACATCATTGAGTTTTGGGCGGATAACGGCCTTGAGCACGAGCGCTGCGGTGAGATGATCGAGCGTATTGGGTTGGCGAATTTCCTCGAAGGGGTAGGGCTTGCGCCGGATCCGAACATGCTTAGCCATCCGCGTACGAATTCCTTTATTCGGACCGACGGGTGGGACGAGGAAGCGAGAAAATGGGCCGAGCATACGGCGGCGGGATGATTCTGCGGCCGGGAGATTCGAGTTTCACGCCCCGAATATTCTGTGAACGGAGGTAACGATGTCCGCACAACCGCGTATGCCCATCGAAAGTGGTGTCCCGGATGCATTCCAGTATATGCACCCGGCGCTGAAGAAAAATTACGGGCGGTGGGCTTGGCACGACCGCCCGCGTCCCGGTGTGCTGCATCACGTATCGGAAACCGGAGACGAAGTGTGGACGGTGCGTGCCGGAACGCAGCGGCAGATGGATGTGTATACGATCCGAAAGCTGTGCGATATTGCGGACCAATATGGTGAAGGCCATGTGCGGTTCACGATACGCAGCAATATAGAATTCATAGTAGGCGCGGCCGATAAAGTCGATCCCCTGATCGCTGCGATAGAAGAAGCCGGTTTCCCGGTAGGTGGTACGGGAAACTCGGTGTCAATGATTGCGCACACGCAGGGGTGGCTGCATTGCGATATCCCGGCAACGGACGCTTCGGGGGTTTTTAAGTCGTTGATGGATGAACTATACGAGGAATACATCAACGAACGCATGCCGAATCGGGTTCGGATCACCACGTCGTGCTGTCAGATCAATTGCGGTGGGCAGGGCGATATCGCGATCAATATCCAACATACCAAGCCCCCGAAGATCAATCATGACTTGGTGGGGAACGTCTGCGAGCGTCCTTCCGTGGTCGCGCGGTGTCCGGTAGCCGCGATTAGGCCGGCGATCGTAAACGGCAAGCCGTCGTTGGAAATCGATGAGCGAAAATGCGTCTGTTGCGGTGCGTGTTATCCTCCGTGCCCGCCGATGCAGATCAACGACCCGGAGAACTCCAAAATCGCGATTTGGATAGGTGGTAAGAATTCCAACGCCCGAACTAAGCCGACGTTCCATAAGTTGGTTGCAGCAGGTCTGCCGAATAATCCGCCGCGGTGGCCTGAGGTAGGCATGGTCGTCAAGAAAATCCTGATGATCTACCAGCAGGATGCCCATGATTGGGAGCGGGTCGGCGAATGGGTGGACCGTATCGGCTGGTCGCGCTTTTTCGAAATGACCGGGCTGCCGTTCACGCGTTACCACATCGACAACTGGCGCGGAGCCCGGGAGAGCCTGAATACCTCTGCCCACATACGTTTTTAGCCCACACCTAAAGAGGGTCACGCCTAAAGAGGGTCAGGCCTTTACTTTATAGTGCTTGATCAACCGGGTGAGTTCTGGCGCGGGTGTGCCTTCCTCGACGGCCCGCTGGATCTGCGAGACGCGTGCGGGAGAGATCCGTGCGTGCGTCGCCGCTTCGCGCAGGCTTATGTTCGCTACGCGGCGCAGTAGATACACCCAGGCCTGAAAGGCTGGCTGGTGCTTTCGATCGCGCACGTCGTCGCGTTCGATAGTGAACCTATCCGCCACGACGTCCAACAGGGTATCCGGTCCAGGGCGCGTCGGTTGACGATGGGAGACTGGTATGCCCTCGTGGCCTTGCGCTGCGGCAAGTCTTTCCATTCGCGCCAGGAATTTCTCTCCACCCAAGTAGATCTGGCCGCGTAGGTCAGCCCAGGGGGAGGGCCGGCTGATCCCCGCGCGGACGAAACGGCGGTAGGCCTGCCGGGCGGCAGTCGGGTCATCCGCGAATGATTTCGCGATCAAATCGGCTTCCAGCCAGGCGGAGACGGGGATCTTTCCGGCGGTGGCGCTGTAGCTGCTCCAGGGCCAGTCACCGGCACGCGTGACCATCCCGGCCCGCACCGGGTTGAGTACGATGTATCGGGCCAATTCCAGAAGGTACGCCTCCTTGTCGACCAGGATGCTCTTGTAGCGCCCTTGCAACACGTGGCCTACGCGATCGTGGCGGCGGTTGAAGGTCTGTGTATAGACGCCGTTCAGCCGACGCATGCCGGCGGTCAGATTGGCTTCCGGGGTTTCAACGAGCAGGTGGTAGTGGTTGCTCATGAGGCAGTAGGCATAGAGGCGCCAACCCTGTTGGCCGATTTCTTTGGCCAGGAGCTGGAGGAACGCCTGCCGGTCAAGATCGTCCAGGAAGATGTCCGCCCGCCGATCCCCCCGGGCGGTGAGGTGATAGACGGCGCCTGGGAATTCAAGGCGAAGCGGACGGGTCATGGGGAAAGGGTAGGCAGCCCAAAGTATAAAGTAAAGGCCTGACCCTCGGTTGGGGAGACGGGTTATACGTGCTGTTGGGCAGCGTCCGTTCGGGCCTGTTCCGATACGGTCCCGGCGTCCGTGCCCGGTAGCACGCGGTACAGGCCGAGTTTGACCGCGTCCTGGAGCACCATCCACGCGACGTTGTAGGCCCATACCAAGCCGACCACCTCGGCCGGAATGGCGGCCATCAGCCAGCCTGCCCAGGCCATCCCGGCCGCCACGATTTGGGTCCCGATGGTCGCGGCCAGAAGTTGCCAGGACGGGTGGGGCGCGCGCCAGAAGCTCTGTTTGCTACGGGTGACGAATAACATCAGGTTACCGCCCGCCACGAGCTGTAGAAACATTAGCGTCTGTAGCTCGGGGCCGCCCATCCCGAGCATCCTGCGCCCAATGACCATCATCAAAAAGGTTTCGGCGACTGCCACCAGACCCAGGACGGAGGACACCGTCAGTACCCGCTTCATTTGCCATCGCACCGGTTTCGGCTCCAGCCAGGTATGGTCGTATGCGATGGTCATAATCGGGATGTCGTCGAGCAATGCCAGCAGGATGATGAGGATGGCAGTCAACGGGTAGGATCGTGTGATCAGCATCGCGAGCACGACGAACACCATGATGTCGATCGTCATCGCGATGCGGTAGATCGTGTAGCTCATCATCCTCCCGAAGATGCGTCGCGCTTCTTCCACTGCGTGGACGATGGTGGACAACCCCGGCGCCGTGAGTACCAGGCTTGCCGCCGCGCGCGCGGCGTCCGTCGCACCGGACACCGCAATTCCCACATCGGCCTGTTTGAGCGCCGGTGCGTCGTTCACCCCGTCGCCAGTCATTCCTACGATATGCCCACCCTCTTGGAGCGCCTTGACGATGGCGTACTTGTGTTCCGGGAATACCTGTGCGAAGCCGTCGGCACGCTCGAGGTCACGGATAAGGGCGGTGTCGGCCTTCGCCATGTGATCGTCCGGCAGGCGATCGGGAGGGAGGATGTCACGGCCCATGCCGAGGCCCCCGGAGATCTCGCGCGCGATGGCGATATGATCGCCGGTGACCATTTTGACCTCGATCCCGTGTTCGCGCGCTTCGCGGATGGTGCTCTCCGAGTCCTCGCGCGGTGGATCATAGAGCGAGAGGATACCGAGGAACCGCCATGTGGCATCCTGGGTGGTGCGGGCGACGCCCAGGGTGCGGAATCCGCGTTCCGCAAACCCCGTGACCGCCTTGTCGGCACGCACGCGCTGTTCGCCCTGCATCCCGCACAGATCGAGGATGACCTGTGGGGCCCCCTTGGTGGTGTAAAAATCTCCGTTGTCAGACTCGACGTGCGCTTCGGTACGTTTACTCACGGGGTCGAACGGGGTGAATTTCAGTTCCCTGTAGCTGTCAAGCAGCGCGGCGTCGGGTAGCGCAGCGATCACCGCGAGGTCAATGGCATCGTTATTCTCGGCTTTGGAGGCGAGCGCAGCCGCGAGATTGAGTTCTGCCGGATCCTGTGCCCCGAACAATACCGGTTCACCCAGCGTCAGCTGGTTCTGGGTAAGAGTGCCGGTTTTGTCCGAACACAGGATGTCGATGCCCGCCATTTCCTCGATTGACTGCAGTCGCGTTACGATCGCCTTGTGCTTGGACAGCGCCTTGGCGCCTAGGGCCATCGTAACGGAAAGCACCGCGGGCATTGCCACGGGAATCGAGGCGATCACCAGGATCAGCACGAACTGGACGACGTGTAGCAGGTGTGAGCCGCGCGCCAGCTCAACTCCGATCAACACCATGCTCAGCACCACGGCGATCGCGATCAGGAAATTTCCGATACGCATCACCGCCTGCTGAAAATGTGATGCCGAACCGGCGCTTTCCACCAGTTTTGCGGTGCGCCCGAAGAAAGTGTGTGCACCGGTTGCGGTAACCTCCGCGACCATTTCGCCCTGTTTTGCGATGGTTCCGGAATAGGCCTCATCCCCCGCCTTTTTATCTACCGGTAGCGATTCTCCGGTGAGGGCGGACTGATCCACACGCAAATAGTCACCCTCGGTGAGCATCACGTCGGCCGGGATGATGTCACCGAGGCGTAGCCTGATGATGTCTCCTGGGACCAGTTCACAAGCAGCGACCTCGCGCCAGCGCCCGTCACGTCGGGCCCGTGCCTTGAGGGCAAGCTGGCTCTTCAGTGCGTCGAGGGCGTTACTGGCCTTGTGCTCTTCCCAGAAACCGATTACGCCGTTGACTACCAGTAATGCGAGGATCAGCGCCAAATCGTCCCAATGGCCGACGGCACCGGAGAGGATGGCCGCAATCTCGATCATCCATGGGATCGGTCCCCAGAAGTAGCGCAGGAGCTTGATGAGGGGATGGACCCGATGTTCGTGGATTGCGTTCGGGCCATATTGTTGCAGGCGTCGCGTGGCCTCTTCACTGCTTAGGCCACCGGCGGGGATATCGGTACTCGGCGGATCAGATCCGTCTGCAGGTTTCAAGGCGACTTGGGACATGGTCATTTTCTCCTTCCGCGCGGCGATCCGGAAATCAGATCGCCCGGCGGGTTCCGGCCCCAATCTAAATTCGGTTCAGTAAATCAACGCCTCCCTTGTCCCGTCCCTGTGCGATTCTGGAAAATAGGAATATTGGGCCCAGCCTCAGGGGATCTCTGGTCCCTGGCCATGAGTGCGCGCGCAGGCTCTGCGTGAAGCGTCACGGTTGAAGCTGGCGCGTATCCAACTCGGTAACGCATGCTCTGCACATGCGACCACGAGAAATCAGCATAAGCCGTGATTGTTCGGTGGGAAATTCAAACGTTCTGATGGCGACATAAATGGAACCCGGATTTCGGTGTGGGAACTGTGCGTACGGTTACCAACGGTGGTACGGCTGACGATCAATACAGGGGAGGGACGTGATCGTGCGCTACGGATCGATGCATGGGGCATGGAATGGTCGAATGCCTGAGTGCAACGCCCACTAGGCGGGTAATTAATCTGCGCCGGGACGTTTCTCCGAGGGGAAGCGAAAGATTCCGCCGAGGACGTGTCCGCTGCGGAACTGGTGCAGGAGCGCAAACAGGACATGGCCGATCAGGTAGGCCCATATCAGTTCGCCGAAGAATTTGTGATCGAGGGACATGTTGGTGAAATCGACCGCATCAGAAGGTCCGGCGTGAGAACCCAGGGGGGCGAGGAAGAACAGGATCAGGCCGGTGAATCCGCTGCCCGTCAGGGCGAGCAAACCGAGCCCGTGCACGAAACTGGAGAGCCCCACACGGCGTCCGGCTGGGGGGAGCCGGCCGCGCAGCAGGCCGAACAGATCGCGGCCGATGGCCGCGGCGCCGGCTTGATTCCAAGGAAGCAAAATCCGTAGGTCGCCGTTCCTGGAAACATGAATCCAGAACACGACCACGCAGGCGCCAGTGGCTAGACCAATCAGCTCATGGATCGGAAACAGGAACTGAGTGGGTACGTCCGCCATGAACAGGCTGCTCAGGAGTTGAAAGGTCACCGTGCCGACCAGTAGCCAGTGGAGGATCCGTGTGTTGGTGTCCCATCCGTCGTCCTCCTGCGGCTGCGCGGATTGTTCCATGGGATGCTCCTTACTCAGGGTTCGCACGGCCGCGTCTGGACGGGCTCGCGAGGGCGCCGCGGGGACGCGGGCGCCTAACTGCTGGATTGGACCATGTGATGTCATGGAAGTTGCGACATGTCGGTCCGCGGTGGGGTGTTGCTCGAGGGGTTCGATCGGGAAGGACGGGGTGCGCCTACCGGGAGGGCAAACGGCAGACGGGGATGGAATTGGGGGGGGGTAGGGAACACGGCGGCCGTGTCGTGGTCCCAGCGATATCATCGATCGGTAACGACCGTACGCGTGGTTCGGCCCGCAAGCGGTCTTGGGGGGCAAGAGCATGTCTGTAAACGACGGATTGCACGGTGCGGCAGGGGCGGGGCCGGACCTGGGGCGGCGGCGCGCGTTACGCCTGCTGAATGCCGGGTTCGGCCTGATCTGGGTATTCAATGTGGTCTACCAGCTTCGGCCTGTGTACCTCAACGACCTCTTTCTGCGCGCTCTGGCGGCCCGGCCGGGCCAGGCGGCATGGTACGCGGCCTATACCCATCGGGTCATGGTCTGGGTTCAGGCACTCGGCGCAAGCCGGGTGGCGATGGCCAGCGCGGCAATCGGTGCGCTGTTGGGCCTATCGTTGCTGACCGGCCGATGGCTGCGCGCCAGCGCTTGGCTCGGTGTCGTTTATACTTTTTTCCTGTGGACAACGGTCGGTCATCTGGGTGGGCCGTATACCCGCGGCGCGACCGATCCCGGCACGCTGATCGTCTATTCCCTGGTGTTCCTGTTCATCCTGCTCACCCTGGATGATGGGCGTCGTGGGCGGATCAGCGCGGAGCTCACCGAGGGCGACCGGAATAGCCGCTATCAGGCGGCGCGGGTGCTGTTCGGCCTGCTATGGGCGTTCGATGCGGCCTGGAAATGGACGCCGTTCTTCCTGCATCACCCCGACACCTATCTGGTGCAGGCGCAGGCCGGACAGCCGGAATGGATCCGCGCCTACATCCAGTTCTTTATTGACGTGATCCACTGGATCGGGCCGATGGTCTTTGGCGTCGCCGCCGCGCTCGCCGAGACCGTGATCGCCGTCGGGTTGCTGGGCGGCTGGGGGTTGCGTCTGATCCTGCCGTTCGGACTGCTGTATTCGCTGGCGATCTGGACCACCGCTGAAGGCTGGGGTGGGCCCTATGGCGCCGTCACTGGGGTCGGCGGTGACGTCCTCGGTACCACGATCATCTATGCGCTGCTCTTTCTGTACCTGATAGTGATGTTCCGTCGCCCGCCGATCGGACCACGACCCAACTGAGGGTCAGGCCTTTACTTTATAGTGCTTGATCAACCGGGTGAGTTCTGGCGCGGGTGTGCCTTCCTTGACGGCCCGCTGGCCCTGGGAGACGCCGGCGGAAAGATGCCCGCATGCGCTGCCGCTTTGCGCAGGACTCCGTTCGCCGCGCGGCGCGGGAGATGCCCCCCGGCCCGAAAGGCCGGCCGGTGCCTACGATCCCATCTAGTCGTGGAAACGGTTCAAGGCCAGAGTATAGAGGCCGTTCAGCTCGCGCATGCCGTTGGCCAGCTTGACTTCCGGGGTCTCGACGAGCGGCTGGTAGTGGCTGCTCATCAGGCAGTAGGCATACGAGGCGCCAACCCTGTTGGCTGATATTTCTTTGGCCAGGCGCTGGCGGAACGCCTGCCGGTCGACGTCAGCCAGGAAGATGCCCGCTCGCCGATCCGCCCCGGGCGTTGAGGTGATAGACAGTAGTCTGGGAATTCCAGGCGAAGCGGGCGGACCATTGGGGGGAGGCAGCGCAAGGTATAAAGTAAAGGCCTGACCCTCGGTGGGGGTGGCTGTGCCGGGGCGGGGGAAAATCCGGTATTATGGGCGCGGGCCAGTACCGGCGATTTGCAGGGGTGTGTGGAAGTCTATGAGTGGCACGGGGAGTGACATGGGGAACGGCATGGGTGCAGGGGTGGTACGGCGCACTGCGGTGACGGTACGGGTGGGCGGCGTGGCGGTCGGCGGTGGCGCGCCGATCGTGGTCCAGTCGATGACCAACACCGATACGGTGGATGTCGATGGCACGGTGAAGCAGGTGGCGGCCCTTGCCCGCGCCGGCTCAGAGCTGGTGCGCATCACGGTCAATACCGCGGAGGCAGCGGCGGCGGTGCCGCATATCCGCGCGGCCCTGGACCGCCAGGGCGTGACGGTGCCGTTGATCGGAGATTTCCATTTCAACGGACACAAGCTGCTCAGCCAGCACCCGGCCTGCGCCGAGGCGCTCGGCAAGTACCGCATCAATCCCGGCAACGTGGGGCGCGGCAGCAAACGCGATTCCCAGTTCGCCACGATGATCGAACTGGCGTGCCAGTACGACAAACCGGTGCGTATCGGTGTCAACTGGGGCAGCCTCGACCCGGCGCTGGCGGCGCGCCTGATGGACGAGAACGCGTCTCTGCCGGAGCCCAGGGATGCGGGCGAGGTGCTGCGCGAAGCCATGGTGGTCTCGGCACTGGAGAACGCCCAACGGGCCGAGGAACTGGGCTTGGGGCGGGACCACATCGTGCTTTCCTGCAAGATGAGCGGGGTTCAGGATCTGATCGCCGTCTACCGGGCCTTGGCGGGCCGCTGCGATTATCCGCTTCATCTAGGCCTGACCGAGGCGGGGATGGGGAGCAAGGGCATCGTCGCCTCGACGGCGGCGCTGGCGGTGCTGTTGGAGGAGGGGATCGGCGACACCATCCGTATCTCCCTCACGCCGGAGCCCGGTGGCGACCGGACCCGCGAGGTGGTGGTGGCCCAGGAGATCCTGCAGACCATGGGGCTGCGGGCGTTCACGCCGATGGTGGTGGCTTGCCCCGGGTGCGGGCGCACGACCAGCACGGTGTTTCAGGAACTGGCCCAGAAGATCCAGGGCTATCTGCGGGACCAGATGCCGGTGTGGCGCACGCGGTACGCCGGGGTGGAGAACATGAACGTGGCGGTGATGGGCTGCGTGGTCAACGGTCCTGGCGAGAGCAAGCACGCCAATATCGGCATCAGCCTCCCGGGGACCGGTGAGAACCCGGTGGCGCCGGTGTACATCGATGGGCAGAAGGACGTGACCCTCAAGGGCGACCGCATTGCGGAGGAATTCCAGCAGATCGTGGAGCACTATGTGGAGAAGCACTACGGGCGTGTCTAAACGACACTTGCGGGGTCGTCGTGCCGAAGGTATGACAGGGCTGGAACGGCGTCCTCAGTGGTTAGCAGCGCGATGTATCAACTGTACTTTATGCAGTCCACCCCGGGATTAATGCGGTACCGCCCGGGGTCGGACATCTGTTGGATCCGATAGGCCACCCCCAGGCCTGCGTCCGTGTCCTAGTCACGCCCCCGGCGCGGTACGCCCGGTCCAAGAATTCGGTGCCCCCCAGCTAGGCCTCCGGGATCTCCGCGCGCCCGAATTTCTGTCCGGGCGCGCAACTTCGCCATTCTCCATTGATGCGCATCTCGATCGCCCATGCGGCGCTGCGGGCTCTGCCGCGCTCCTCGCAGGGCCCGCGCCTTGCCTGAACGCCCGATCCACGATTTAGAGATAGGTTCTAGTGCGAGGGCGCTGGAACGGTGGTGCCCGGTGCTGGCGGCGGTGCTGACGTTGGTTTCCCGCTGGTGGGCGGCGCGGCCGCTGGTGGTGGGACCAGACCCCCGGCACCCAAATTGTCGTAGATCTGGGGCGGGGGATGGCCGTTGTAGATCAGGAAGCGGCGATGTTGCAGGTAGGCCTCGCGCACGAAAATGTACGGGTCCACTGCGGACTCGTGAACGAATCGGATTTCGGCGGCCTCGTTGGCACGCTTATCCACCAAGCCCAGTGCTCCAATGGGCATGGTGATGGCCGGGTTGCTCACATAGAACAGGGGATCGGTAAGGGAGCTCATCACCAAGTTTGGCAGGTTGCGCAGGGTGTCCGGGCCGATGAAGGGCAACACTAAGTAAGGGCCCTGGCCCACGCCCCAAACGGCGAGGGTTTGTCCCAGGTCCTCCTGGTGGTACTTCAGGCCCAGTCCCGTAGCCACGTCGAATAACCCGCCTATGCCCGCCGTGGAGTTGACCAGGAATCGCCCAGTGTCCTTAAAGCCGTCCTCTACCTTGCCCTGCAGGAATTGATTCAGGGCCGTGTTTAGGTACTCAACATTGTTGAAGAAGTTGGTGACCGAGGTGCGCACCGGCTTGGGGGTGATCTTCACATAGGTGTCGGAGATCGGCTTGAGGATCCACTGGTCCAACTTGTCGTTGAACACATACATCTTTCGGTTGAAAGGTTCGAACGGGTCGTCGTTGATGCGTGGCTGGACGGAGGCACAGCCGGTGACGAATACCAGGAACAACAGCAACAGGAATCGCGCATCCCGCCGGCGCGGCGCGGCTGGCGAACCCCCGGGGTTTTTGAACCGGTACAGTTCCACGCGCTCAGTCGCGCCGACTGAAGATTGAAAGGATCATGCGCAGGGAAGCATCGGGCCGGCGTTTCAGGCCGGCGTCGGCGCCTTGGCATCCTTCCCGTGCCTTTCGTAGGCGGTAGTCTGCTGTTTCAGCCGGTCCAGCAACGTGTCGAAATTGTTGTTCTTGATCACGCTGGTGTATTCAGCTCGCTTGAGTGCCAGATCGCTCACGCCGTCCGCGATGATGTTGATGACCCGCCACTGGCCGTCCAGCTTGCGCATCTGGTAGGCGAACTGGACCTTGCCGCCGTTGGATTTCACCAGTGCCGATTGGACCAGGACATCGCCACCAGGCAGGTCCCGCATAGTGGGTGCAGTGAAGGTCTCGCCGTCATAGCCGTCGAAGCGCGCCGCGTAGGTGGCGACACTGAGATTGGTGAAGGTCGCGACGAAGTGCGTGCGCTGATTAGCGCTCAACTGGCCCCAATACTGGCCGAGCGCGATGCGCGCGATGGTAGGCAGATCAAGGGTGGTGGTGACCACCGGGGCCAGTGTCTTATGACGGCCCTGGTATCCGAGCTTCGCTGCGTTCTTCATCACCGTGAGCAGGGTGTCCTGGAATTTCTCGATCACCTGCACGGGAGTGGTGTCTGCCGCCGGGCTCCTGGGGGCCCAGGGCAGGGCCAGCAGCGTGAATGCCGCCAGCAGCGTATGGATGAAATTTCGCCGGTTCATAGGCTGTGTGTCTCTGGTTGGCGCATCGGACCTTGCCAGCGCCCGCGTGAGTGGGCATCCGGCTGGCCGGAGGTGCGGGTAGTTTACCGTGAAACGCCGTCCTTCGAAATCCTGGCGTAGGTGCGGTCCTTCCACTGCGACCGGTGGCCGCGCCAGTAGCGGATCGCCGACCACCAGGTCATGGCCAGATAGAGTGTGCCCACCAGGGGTAGCGCCAGCCCCCAGGCCGTAGGTAGCCCGTAGAAGCGCAGGGTCGGCCGGTAACTGATCAGCATCCCGGCCCAGGCCCCCGCGCACAGCATCGGAGGCCAGGGCCCGTGGGCCCCAAAACCGGCTACGGGTACGGCAAACGCCAGTAGGAGCAGCCCGCTGCACAGGAGCAGCAGCAGGACCGAATAACGCAGTTGCGTGAAGGCGGTGCGAGCCACCATGTCCCAGATGTCCCGGAACCCGTGATGACGCAGCATGCGGGCGGAGCGGGTGAGCCCGATCCAGGTGCGTCCGCCGTCGATTTTGACCCGGCGCGCCAGCGCACAGTCGTCGATCAGCGCGTCGCGGATCGCTCCGAAACCCCCGATCCGCGCCAGCCGTTCCGTTTCCAGCAGGACACAGCCGCCGGCGGCGGCGGCCACCAGCCGGTGACGGGCGTTGGCGAGACGGAACGGGTAGAGGAGCTTGAAAAAATAGATGAATGCCGGCATCAGGGCGCGCTCCCAGAACCGCGTGAGGTCCGGTGCCGCCATCAGGGATACCAGCTGTAGTCCCTGGTCCCGCAGCCGGTGCCGCAGGGCCGCCACGGTTCCGGGCGCCAGGGCGATGTCGGCGTCCAGCAGCAGGGTTAGGGGCGAGGCCACCATGCTCCGTCCCTGCTCCAAGGCCCAGAGTTTCCCCGTCCACCCTGGTGGCAGAGGAATGCTGGTCAGTACGGTCAGGTTCTCGATGCGGGAACGTCGGGCCGCCGCCGCGGTGCCGTCGCTGGACTCGTCGTCCACCAGGATCACCCGCAGCCCGGGGCCTTGTGCGGCAAGGCTATCCAGCACCCGGCTCACCGTACCCGCCTCATTGCGCGCCGGGATCAGCACCGTTACGTCGCTGAGATCCTCCTGTCGGGCATCCAGGGGCGCATCCAGGCGTTCCGCCGTGCCCCAGGGATGCCACGGCAGGGCCAGGATCAGCCACCACAGGGTCGCGGCGGCCGCTGCGAGTTCAGTCCACACCGGGTTCATCCCAGCGGTTCGGGGCGACGTGCGTACCGGTGCCGGGAGGCCCGACCGCTACGTGTGTGCCTCAGCCCGCGCTTTCGCGTTTGGCCAGGCCGCCCACCTCGACATCGACACGCGCCCGTCCGGAGGACGTGTGGTAGCGGGTAGGCAGTTCCGGGGCCATGGGTCCGTCGGTACGCGGGCCCGACAGGAATACCTTCAGGGCCTTGAGGGGATGTGCCACTGTGTCGTCCACCGCGGTGCCCTCGTAACCGCAATGGGCCATGCAGTTGTCGCACTTCGGGTTGCGCCCGGTGCCGAAGTGATCCCAATCGGTTTCCTCCATGAGCGCTTTGAAGCTTGGGGCGTAGCCTTCGTCCACCAGCAGATAGCAGGGCTTCTGCCACCCGAATACGTTGCGGGTCGGATTGCTCCAAGGCGTGCACTGGTAGGTCTGGTTTCCGGCCAGGAAGTCCAGAAACAGGCTCGACTGATTGAATTGCCACTTGCGCTGCCGCTGGCGGCCGATCCGGAAGATGTTGCGGAACAGCTCCTTGCTCTGGGTGCGCTTGAGAAACACATCCTGACGCGGTGCATGCTCGTAGCTGTAGCCCGGGGAGATGGTGATACCTTCCACGCCGAGTGCGGTGGCATAGTCGAAGAAGTCTGCGATTTCCTTCGGATCCTCGCCCTGGAACAGGGTGCAGTTGACCGTCACCCGGAATCCGCGATCGCGCGCCAGGGTGATTGCCTCCACGGCCTTGTCGAATACGCCTGCGCGGCATACCGATGCGTCATGGCGCTCCCGGTTGCCATCCAGGTGCACAGAGAAGGTGAAATAGGGCGACGGGGTGTAGTCGCCGATCTTTTTCGTCAGCAATAGGGCATTGGTGCACAGGTAGACGAATTTTTTGCGCGCAACGATGGCAGCGACGATCTCCGGCATTTCCTTGTGGATGAGCGGTTCACCGCCGGGGATCGATACGATCGGCGCACCGCTTTCATCCACCGCCTCGAGGCACTCCGCCACGCTCAGCCTGCGGTCGAGAATCTCTTCCGGATAATCGATCTTGCCGCAGCCGGCGCATTCGAGGTTGCAGCGGAATAAGGGCTCCAGCATCAGGACCAGAGGGTAACGGCGCGCGCCGCGTACTTTCTGGCGTATGACATAGGCTCCTACACGGATCTGCTGGTGCAAAGGCACACTCATTGTGATCGACTCCTAAGACTCGCGACGCTGACTGGTGTGGGAAGTTTTCCGGAGCAGGGCCACCGGCAGGCGGAAGGTGGTGGTCTCACGTTCCGATTCCATTTCGATTACATGATCGACCCCGTAGCTGCGCAAACGTTCCAGAACGGCCTGGACGAGTACCTCCGGGGCCGAGGCGCCCGCCGTGAGGCCCACCCGCACGCCGGGTGAGAACCAGGACGCGTCCAATTCCCCGGCATCCTGTACCAGATAGGCAGAGACGCCCGCTTGTTCGCCCACTTCCCGCAGGCGGTTGGAGTTGGAGCTGTTGCGAGCGCCCACTACCAGCAGCAGATCCACTTCCGCGGCCAAGCGCCGCACGGCATTCTGGCGGTTCTGGGTCGCATAGCAGATGCCGTCCAGATCCGGTCCCTGAATATCCGGGAAACGCTGCTTCAAGGCCTCGATCACGTCCCGGGTGTCGTCCACGCTGAGCGTGGTCTGGGTGACGTACGCGAGACGGGTGGGATCCTTGAGGTTCAGTTTTGGGATGTCCTCGCACCCGGATACGACGTGCACCGGACCGGTGACCCGGCCGCGGGTTCCTTCCACTTCAGGATGTCCGGGGTGGCCGATGATGATGACCTCGTAGCCGCGGAGGCTGTAGCGCTGCGCCTGCAGGTGCACCTTGGTCACCAATGGGCAGGTGGCGTCTATTACTTCCAACTTGCGGTCGGATGCTTGGTCTACCATGGCGGTGGCGACGCCGTGGGCGCTGAAGATGGCGACCGCGCCTTCTGGCACTTCGGCCAAGCTCTCTACGAAGATGGCGCCGCGGGTACGCAGGTCGTCAACCACGTGATGATTGTGAACGATCTCGTGGAGTACATAAACCGGTGGCCCGTAAACATCAAGGGCGCACTCCACGATCTCGATGGCACGGACCACCCCCGCACAGAAGCCTCGCGGTTGGGCAAGTATGACATCCATAGCACCGATTCCTCGTTATCGTTCTGCAGGATCACCGGGTACCCCGGGGGGGCTGTATCGCTCAGTTCCGTCCCCCCGCGCCTGATCCTTGCGGTCCCGCGCGACCAGTGCTGGGACCGCGCGGTAGCGTGGAGCGCTTGGGGCGCGGCTCCGACGCGGGGGGTTCCGTGCCACCCGCCCCGAGTCCACCCGTGATTCGGGTTCGGCAGATTAGAACATATTTGCCTGGGCGGGCTCCACTTTATCCTGGCGGACGGGTTTCCCACTGGAGGCGTTGGTGGCCTACCCGTCGTAGCTTTGGGTGCCAGAGTGTGACTCAGTTCACGGTTTTGTCCCGGCCGCAGCGCCTTGGGCGCTGTTCCCCCGTAGGAGGCTACGGCGGAACCGACGGCATGGTTGAGGATCTGCTGACAATTCCCTTCTACTGGGCTATATTCTGTATAACTTTTTCTTCGGGTGAGCGCCGCCGCCGGTCGTCGGCCGGGGGCGAATCGGGTCGGACGGGGAGGGGTTGAGCCGTCAAAAGTACGGCGGGGCAGTGGGTTCGGCGGGATACGCCTGAATCCGCTTGATCGAGGCCGGCGCGGCTGCGGATCGTGAGGGATGGCGGTTCACATGCCGCACCGGAGGGGATGGCGACCCATCTTCCCGGATCGGGCGTTTTCGGTAGGCGACCAGTGAGCAGAACCGCATATGGATGCAAAAACCCGCTATCCCTTGCTTGCCCAGATTGACCTTCCGGAAGACCTCCGACGACTCGCCTCCTCGCAGTTGGAACCGGTCGCCGCCGAACTCCGTGATTACCTGATCGCGTCCGTGTCTCGTAGTGGCGGTCACTTCGCATCGAGCCTCGGCGCGGTGGAACTCAGCGTCGCGCTGCACTATGTATTCCACACGCCGGAAGATCGCATCGTCTGGGATGTGGGGCACCAAGCCTATCCCCACAAGATCCTCACCGGGCGCGCTGGTTCCCTGGCGACGATCCGGAAGAAGGACGGGTTGTCGGGGTTTCCACGCCGTGCCGAGAGTCCCTACGACGCCTTCGGGGTTGCCCACGCGGGCACCTCTGTTAGCGCGGCTCTGGGCATGGCCCTGGCGGCGCGGGCGACCGGACGCGGGCATTGCGCGGTTGCGGTGATTGGTGACGGTGCCCTCACGGCCGGAATGGCCTTTGAGGCCCTCAATCACGCGGGGGATCTGGGGGCCGATCTGCTGGTGATCCTGAATGACAACGAGATGTCCATCTCGCCCAACGTGGGCGCATTGTCCAATCACCTGACGCGCATCCTGTCGGGCGATTTCTTCGGGAACGTCAAGGAGCGCGGCAAGTGGATCCTGGATCGGGTGCCGCCCATGCGTGAGCTGGCGCGCCGCGCGGAGGAGCATGTCAAGGGCATGATCAGCCCGGCCACCCTGTTCGAGGAGTTGGGCTTTACCTATTATGGGCCCATTGATGGCCACGACCTGCCCACCCTGGTGACGACGCTGCAGAATCTGCGCGGGCGCCAGGGACCACGTCTGCTCCATGTGGTGACCCGCAAGGGCAAGGGTTACGCACACGCGGAGCGGGATCCGGTCGCCTATCACGGGGTTGGTCCCTTTGATCCGGCGGTCGGATTGGTGGCGTCGCCATCCAAAGGCGGGCCCAGCTACACGGAGGTGTTCGGCGCCTGGCTGTGCGACTTGGCGGAGCGCGATCCGCGGCTGGTGGGGATCACGCCGGCGATGCGTGAGGGATCTGGACTGGTGGAGTTTTGTGCGCGTTTTCCGGATCGCTACTTCGATGTAGGGATCGCGGAACAGCACGCCGTGACTCTGGCCGCAGGGCTGGCGTGCGAAGGGATGAAACCGGTGGTGGCGATCTACTCCACTTTTCTCCAGCGCGCCTATGACCAACTGATCCATGATGTGGCGATCCAAAACCTACCAGTGCTGTTCGCTATTGACCGGGCCGGCGTGGTGGGGCCGGACGGCGCAACCCACGCCGGCAGTTTCGATTTCTCTTACCTGCGTTGCGTCCCCAACATGGTGGTGATGGCGCCGGCCGACGAGAACGAGTGCCGCCAGATGCTCTATACCGGGTACCGCCACGACGGTCCCGCGGCGGTCCGCTATCCCCGGGGCCGCGGTCCCGGCGTCGCCGTAGATCCGGTGATGATGGAACTGCCCATCGGACGGGCCGAGGTGCGCCGTCGGGGTACCGGTACCGCGATCCTGGCGTTCGGCTGCGTGCTGGCTCCGGCACTGGAGGCTGGCGCGCAGATCGATGCGACCGTGGTGAACATGCGCTTCGTCAAACCGCTCGACGAGGTGTTGATCCGCACCCTTGCCCAGGAGCATGAGCTTCTGATTACCGTGGAAGACAATGCGGTGGCCGGGGGCGCGGGCAGCGCGGTGAGCCAGTCCCTGGCCTCTCAGGGCCTCTCCGTGGCGATTGTCCATCTGGGGCTTCCGGACCGGTTTCTGGATCACGATTCCCGGGAAGGCATGTTGGCCGGTTGCGGCCTGGATCGGGATGGTATACTGGCGGCGGTGGCGGAACACCATCGCACCATGCGACCCGCCCATCGGCTGCGGATCAGCTGAAGGCCGCGGCAGGTTTTCCGCTGTCCGGGCGGTAAGCACGCCCACGTGATACTAAGCAAAACAGGCGAAT
Organism: Chromatiales bacterium 21-64-14; assembly: GCA_002255365.1. Lineage (NCBI taxonomy): Bacteria > Pseudomonadati > Pseudomonadota > Gammaproteobacteria > Chromatiales > Chromatiales bacterium 21-64-14. Next base: position 20,640 of record NCBI01000025.1, on the reverse strand, counting down.
GTCGAGTACAACCATTGCCAATATCGGCGTCGGGCCGCAGGGCGATGCCCTTTCTGATGAGTCGGTGCAGGACCGGCTGCTGCAAGGGGTATCCCGCACCTTCGCCCTGACCATTCCGCAACTTCCGGTCGCGCTCGCGCGGGTGGTGGGCAACGCTTATCTGTTGTGCCGGATCGTCGACACCATCGAAGACGAGGCGGAACTGGGCGCGGAACAGAAGCGCCAGTTCTGCGACGGCTTTGCCCAGGTGGTAGCCGGTGTCGAGGATCCCGAGCGCTTCGCCGGGGAACTGGGTCCGCTGCTCTCGGAGCGGACCTTGCCGGCGGAACGGGAACTGGTGGCGGAGACCCCGCGGGTGATGCGGATCAACGCGGGTTTCAATCCGGTGCAGCGCGAAGCCCTGGAGATCTGCGTACGGATCATGGCCGAGGGCATGGCGGAGTTCCAGGAAAACCGCGGGGCCCGGGGCCTCGAACGGCTTACGCACTTGGACCGCTACTGCTATCACGTGGCTGGCGTGGTGGGAGAGATGCTGACCCGACTGTTCTGCGACTATTCGCCGGCCATCGCGTGCCACCGCGAACGGCTGATGGAACTCGCGGTCTCCTTTGGCCAGGGTCTCCAGATGACCAACATCCTGAAGGACGTCTGGGACGATCAGACCCGTGGGGTCTGCTGGCTGCCCCAGGAGGTGTTCACGGGGACCGGCTTCGACTTGGCCGACCTGCAACCGGGCTGCTATCGGGAAGGTTTCGGGGAGGGCCTGGGGCAGCTCATCGGGTTGACCCACGCCCACCTTCGAAACGCCCTGACCTACACCCTGTTGATCCCCCCGGAAGAGACCGGCATCCGCAATTTCTGTCTGTGGGCGCTGGGGATGGCGGTGCTTACGCTGCGCAAGATCAACCGTAATCGGGATTTCAACAGCGGCCGCCAAGTCAAGATCTCCCGGCGCAGCGTCAAGGCGACAATCCTCGCCACCCGTTTGACGGTTGGCCACGATCATTTGCTGCGCTCGCTGTTCTTTCTCGCTGGCCGCGGTCTCCCCTTCGACTCTGCGAACAAACGCCCGCGTGCGCGCGGGAGCGCCGCGGGAGCGCCCGGACAGGACGCAGCGCCGCGGGCGGGACACGGCGAATAGACAGAGGATGCCACCGGGGCATCCGGTGCGATCCACCGAATACGAGGAAATCCGGATACATGTCTGTTCATACACAAACCGCGGACCAGTCCCGCCTACGGCAGGCACCGGCGCCCACTGTGGAACCGGTGAGCACGCCAGGGGATCTCGATGCGGCCATCGAGCGCGCGACCGGCGCACTCCTCCAGCAGCAGGCCCCCGAGGGTTATTGGTGTTATGAACTCGAGGCCGACTGCACGATACCCGCCGAATACATCCTGATGATGCACTACATGGATGAGATCGATTCCGATCTGGAGGCGCGTCTGGCGGTGTACCTGCGCGAGCACCAACAGGCGGAGGGCGGCTGGCCGCTTTATTTCAATGGGGCGTTCAATATGAGTGCCTCCGTGAAGGCTTACTACGCCTTGAAGTTGGCTGGGGATGCAGCCAATGCGCCGCATATGGTCAAGGCCCGGGAACTCATCCTGGCCCAGGGCGGCGCGGCCCGCGCCAATGTATTCACGCGCATCGCGCTGGCCCTCTTCGGGCAGATCCCGTGGCGCGGCGTGCCGTTTCTGCCGGTGGAGATCCTGCTCCTGCCGCGTTGGTTTCCGTTCCACCTCAGCAAGGTGTCCTACTGGTCCCGGACGGTAATGGTGCCGTTGCTGATTCTCTGCACCTTGAAGCGACCGGCCCGTAACCCCCGGGACGTCCATATCCGGGAGCTGTTCACGGTTCCCCCAGAGCGCGAGCGTCACTACTTTCCGGTCCGTTCGCGGCTGAACCGCATGATCCTGACACTGGAGCGGATCGGACGCCGGCTGGAGCCGCTGATCCCCGGAGCGATGCGCCGCCGCGCCATGAAGGCCGCCGAGGCATGGTTCGTTGAACGGCTCAACGGAACCGGTGGACTCGGCGCGATCTTCCCCGCCATGGTCAACGCCTACGAGGCGCTGGCGCACTTGGGCTACTCGGCGGACCACCCCTACCGTGCCACTGCCATGGAGGCGATCCGCCGCCTGTTGGTGGTGGGCCCCCGTTCGGCATATTGCCAGCCCTGTGTCTCGCCGATCTGGGACACGGGGCTCGCGTGTCTGGCCTTGCAGGAGGTGGACGGCGGCGCCACAGGGTCTGGGGCACGGCGCGCGATGGAATGGATGGTACCGCTTCAATTGCGTGATGGTCCGGCGGACTGGCGCGACTATCGGCCGGACCTTCCGGGGGGCGGGTGGCCGTTCCAGTTCGAGAACGGGCATTATCCAGATCTGGACGATACCGCCGTGGTGGCGTGGACCATGGACCAAGTGCCGGATCGGCCCTATGAGGAGACGGTGCGCCGCGCCGCCCAGTGGTTATGCGGGATGCAGTCGCGTAACGGTGGCTTCGCGGCGTTCGACGCGGACAATACCCACTACTATCTGAACGAAATCCCGTTCGCCGATCACGGTGCGTTGCTGGATCCTCCCACCAGTGATGTAACCGCGCGCTGCGTAACACTGCTGGCTCGGCTGCTGCCGCGGGGTTCAGAGTACCGCCCCGTGATCGAACGCGCCCTGGAGTACCTGCGCCGTGAGCAGGAACCCAGTGGCGCATGGTTTGGCCGCTGGGGGACCAACTATATCTACGGCACTTGGTCGGTCCTGGTGGCGTTCGCCGCAGCCGGCGTCGGCCCTGCGGACCCGACCGTGCGCCGTGCGGTCCGCTGGCTGGAGAGCGTACAGCGCCCGGACGGCGGCTGGGGAGAGAGCAACGATTCCTATTCCGATGCCGTGACGGCGGGGCGGGGTCCGGTCAGCACCTCGTACCAGACCGCGTGGGCGATGCTCGGTCTGATGGCGGCGGGCGAGGGACCCAGTGCGTCGGTGCGCCGCGGGGCGGAGTATCTGTTGCGGAGCCAACGGACGGAGGGGTTATGGCAGGAGGATTGGTTTACCGCGCCGGGTTTTCCGCGGGTCTTTTATCTGAAGTACCATGGGTACAGCGCGTACTTCCCCCTGTGGGCCCTGGCGCGTTACCGCAATGTGCTCCAGCGGTACCCCGGCGTAACGGGTCCTTGAACAACGCCGGTGCGGCGGCGGGGGTGTGTTACCCAGCGGCCGCCCTCGGTGTCCTTCGTGCCGGCGGTTTTCATGAGTTGGACCCATGGACCCTTCGAGGCGGGCGTTTCCCATAAGCGCCGTTGCGCATGTGCCAGCGCACGGCGCTTCCGTCGTGACACCCATCGGGGTCATTGCCGCGCTCCCCGGCGAGGGGCGCGCTTGGATATCCCGTCGCTTCCTGTTCCTGCGCGTCGATCACACCTACCTTCCGGGAGCCGGCGTTTGCCTGCGCATCTCAGGTATTGGCTCGGGGCCCGCACGGCGGGCGGCCGAGGTTCTGCTGCGGGGCGGTGTCCGGGCCCTGGTGAGTTGGGGCAGCGCGGGGGGCTTGGCCCCGGACTTGGTGTCCGGCCAACTGCTCCTGCCGGAACGGATCCTGGACGGCGCCGGTGGCGAGTATGGGGTGGATCAGGATTGGCACGGGCGGTTGCGGACCCGCCTTGCCCACGGTCCGATCCCGGACACCGGTCCGCTGTTGGGTAGCCCCGACGTCCTGGAGGACGCCGCGGATAAACGTGCCCTGTATCGGCGCCATGGAGCGCGCGGGGTGGATATGGAGAGCGCGGCCCTGGCGGCCTTAGCCCGCGCGGCAGCGGTACCGTTTCTGGTGGTCCGGGCCGTGGCGGATCCGGCGGACGCGGCGGTTCCCGCCAGCATTACCCGGGCCATCGATGCCGCTGGCCGGGTGCGCTTGGCCCGCTTGGTGGCGGGGGTCGCCGGGCGGCCTGCTCAGTGGCCGCATCTGCTGCGGCTTGGCGGCTATTTCCGCGCAGCTCAGGGCACCTTGGGGCGGGTCCTGGAGGTGGCGGGGCTGCGGCTGGGGTTGGACGACGAGTCGCCATCAGCCGGGGCAGAGGACTGATTTTCCGGGGCTAGTCGTGGGCCGACGCCACAGTGTTCATGACGGATCACGAAGGATGGGGAGCTTCGCGGCCGGGATCGCGCCGCGTTGGAACCAACCCGATAGACGTGCTATGCGGTGACTGCAGAGCAAGTGGGGCCGCGTGAGAACCGGAGGACCGCATGTAGTACTACCGGCCTGGGATGTCCCGGGTCGGGTTAAGCGAATCCGCAACGCGATCGCCAGTCCGCCACTGGCGCGGCCAGCGGTCTAAGGAGTCCCCGAGGTCCGTTGTACCTGTTCCAGTGCTTTGCGGGCGGCGGCCAGATCCGGTTTCAGGTGCACGGCCGACTGATAGGCGGCGATTGCCGCCTGCCGATTCCCCGCTGCCCGGTAGGCGTTCCCCAGCGCGAGTTGGGGTCCGGGGTCGGTGGGGGCCAGCTCCGCTTGTTTCCGGAACTGAATGATGGCCTCGGTATAGCGCTTGCGTTGCATCAGGAACGCGCCATAGTCGCCGTACACGTCGTACGCGCCCGGGGTGCCGCCGTAGCTCTGTTCCAGACTGCGGTAACGGGCCTCGGCGCCGTGGAAGTTCTCCTCCCGGATGTCGATCGTTGCCGACAGCAGCCCGCCTTCGCGCGGGTCGAGGGCCGATACCGCTTTGGTTTCCCGGATCGCTTTCGTGAGTCCGCCGCCCATGAAGCCGGGCGCCTGCAGATAGAAATTGGCGAGCGCCACGCGCGGGGCCACCGCCTTGGGTTCCAGCGCGACCGCTCGTTCCAGTTGCCGCCTGACCCGTCCCGCCAGCCACGCCTGCTCGAACGGATTCACGTGTTCCGCCTTGGCGCCGTACGCTCGGGCGAGCCAGTAGTGGAAGTCCGCCTGGCCCGGGGATGCGTCCGTCGCCCGTTCCAACTGTTCGATGGCGCATCCGTAGTCGCCGAGCTCCAGACAACTGCGGCCCAGGTAATAACGCAGGCGCGGATCGTTCCCACCGGCGCGCAACGCCGATTCCAGCGCCGCTTTTGCCTGCGTGTAGTGCTGTTGCTGGAACCACTCGATACCGCGCCGCGCGGCGTGCTCCGGCGCGGGTTGGGCAGGGGAAGGATGCATGGGCGCGAGGCCCAGGATCATGGTGAGCAGAAAGCGGCGATACACGATGGCGTGTTCCAGGCCCGGTGTGTCGGTGGTTGGGTCGCCAGTGGCCCGTTTCAGTGCGGGTCCGGGCAGGCGTGATTTCGGTGCCCGCGCGACGCTCACCGGCGAGGCGTGTGGACTAGCTACGGTCATGGGGTTCGCCCCGCGGCGGCGCGCGTCCGGCAGCGACGACCCTTGTTATCCCCAGCGACCTATCAGTTAGGGGCCGTCAAGCGTGCAACACCGCGTTAAGATTAGCAAGGACTCCACGGGTGATGCCACGCCCGCGCCGAGGCGGGCGTGGCATCACCAGACTAGGGCGACGAGGCGGTGGAGAGGGTCTCTACGATGGGGCAGGGATGGCTGACGGCTCCTGCTCGACAGGCATCGATCAGCGCGTCCAGCGTGGCGCGCATCGCCTCCAGGTCCTGAATCTGCGCCACGATCTGGCCGCGTTTCTGCTCGGCCCGGGAGCGCACGTCACTGCACTGGCCGTCGCTGAGCGCCAGGAGTTCGGCGATCTCCTGCAGCTGGAAACCCAGGCGTTGGGCGCGTTTGATGAACCGGATCCGGTCGGTCATCTCCGTCGGGTAGCGCCGATAACCCTGCGTCGGTTTTTCAGGCTCCTGCAGGAGCCCGATCCGCTGGTAATAGCGGATGGTCTCCACGTTGACATCGGCTTTCCGGGCCAACTGGCCGATCGTAAAGGACGTTGGTTTCATGGCGAAGGTTCCGTGGTATTGGGTTGAGTCCCACCGCATCGGTTCCGGCGGGGGCCGTGGTTCTCGGGTTCCATTACGACTTGCGCGCGACGGTTCGGCCACCGGACAGCAGCGTATCCTCGTGGCGCAGCAGAAACAGGGCGAAAAACGCTGCAAGTACGGGGATCCCCGCGATGAAGAGGTGATTCTGCCCAAACGGCGACAATAATTTGTGGTAACTCGACAGGGTCGAGATGCTGTGCAGCAGCAGTCCCGTTCCATAGGTCCAGGTCTTCCACAGGCCCGCCGTCAGGGCCACGCTCAACATCAATTCCAGGGATCCGATCACCCGGGCGGCGGTGAGTGTGATGTCCGTGCCGTAGAAATGTGCGAACACTTTTATCGTCGTCTCCGGCTGGGCAAGTTTGTCGATGCTCCATAACACCAGAAAGATACCGAGTCCGGCTCGCAGAGCCAGCAGGGCGATCGGCAGCGCCGTGTCCTTGTCCATGGTGGTCCTCCCGTGGCAGTGCGGTGGGCCCTTATGCCCGTTGCATCCCCAGGATGGGGACGCGTTCGGGCACCTGAACATTCCCCCTTTTGTTTACTGCCGGACGCTTGCCAGGGTTTGGGCGTAGTCCCTGCCCGTCCAGGACAGCCGATATTGAAGCTTAGTCGCTAGACCGGCGCTGAACTTACACCCGGCCGCGGTTTCGTTCCCCACGCAGTGCGGTAAGTAATTGTAGTACAAGACGATGTTACTGCGGCCCCGAACGCCCCAATGGCACTGACAGTGGGGCCTGTGTAGCGGCACTAAGCTCTATGCTGGGCGAGGGAGAGCGTAGTCGCCGATTACCTCACGCGGATCCCCGGAGCCGGGGCCCGGCCCGCGGGTGGCGGTTCACCGCGCCGCAAATTAGCTTCGAGTCCGTTCCAACGTCTGGTCCATATGCGCCGCGCGCGGGAAAACGTTGTGCGCAGATGTAAGAAAACGTTATTTGAAACCGACTCTACGTCGCGACGCGTCATTGCGTGTGTTTACAACGTGATCATAGAACGACGCGATCCAACTGGTTTAGAACAGGCCAACGCGTTCGCCGGGATGCGGGGCTCGACCCGATCCACGGTGATTACAATCCCATTCCAGGAGGATTTTTCATGCATGAGTTCACTTTCGCGAAGCGAATGGCGCCAAGCCGTACGGCACTACGGGCATGGCTGGTGCCCGGACTGTTGTCGGCTGCGATCGTACTTCCCGGCTGCGCCGCCATGCAGTCCGGGATGATGAAGATGATGCCGGCGAGCATGAAGCAGCGGATGATGGCAAAGACGACCCACCAGATGCAGGCCCTCACTCCGTGGAAAGGCTATCTGGCCGCACACCAGGGCGTGGAGAAGCCCCTCGGATTGCTCGGGGGACCCATTCGAGTGAAGCTCAGCCAGGACGGTGGGGGCGTGTTCGTAGCGCTTCCGGACTACCGCAAGCTGGACCCCGACGTGTTCGGGACCCCGGAGTTGCCGCGCGCCTACGGCGGTACTCCCGGCATCAGTGGGGTGCCCCCGATGGCGCGGGGTGTCGATGACGGACACTATACGAAGCTGAAGATGTTGAGCCCCTTCGGTGACAAGTACATGGTCATGGCCGACGGCCATTTGAAGATCGACGCCCTGGATGCCACCGCCACCGATGCTGCGCGCACCGCTGACTGGACCCACATGACGGCGAGCTGGAAGGACCAGTCCGGGAATACCTATGAGGTGAAGTGCTGCAAGGTGATGGCGGCCCACGGCCTGGAGTACCCGACCTTCGGGGGTGTCGTGACGAACACCATCCTACACGGGGTCTCCCGGATCGGCACGCCCCTGATGCCGTCGGAGTTCACCTACTTCGCATTCTGGGGCATGGGCAGCGTGATGAAGAACGGCAAGGTGATCGATCCCCAGCGCATGGTCCACGGCATGCTCACGGAGTATGTGCGCACTACCGGCTACCGCCTGGGATTTGACAAGGACATCACGCCCACGCGGCTGCAGTTCCATTTGATGGTGTCGCCGTTCAAGCCCGACATGGCCACCGGGCACTACACGAATGCGCCCGTCAATACCGGGTTCACCCTGCCCAACGGGATGCCGCTGCCGTTTTGGCACGTGATGTTCGAGAACCTGAAGGTGGAGGCGCATCGTGGTTAGGCTTCCATACACGGGTTGCCGTGGCCCGTATTTTGCCCATGGACGGGCGAACCTGGGCCGGGTTGGGCGGCGGATGACGTTTCTCGCCGTGATCCTGGCGGTGATGTCCCTGCCCATGACGGCTCTCGCCGGGGGCGGGCCCGCGGTAATCACCCTCACCAACCTGCTGACCTTCGAGCCTCAGGTGCTCACGGTGCGGGCGGGTCAGACGGTGGAGTGGCGCAACGGATCGCTGCTGGTCCACACGGTCACTGCCGATCCAGCGCTCGCGGCGAATACCAAAGACGTGGCATTGCCTGCGGGCGCTAAGCCCTTCAACTCCGGGGATCTGAAGCCGGGCGCGGTTTTCCGGCACACGTTTCGGGTTCCCGGACGGTACCGTTATTTCTGCATCCCCCATGAAGGGGCGGGCATGATCGGCAACATTGTTGTTACGGGCCCGCCGGCAAAGGGGAAATAGCCAGTCTGGGGTCCCACGAACGCGTCCCCGAGGTGGTGGCGCGTTCGCTGAGCGGTCCGGTGTTGTGGAGAAGGGAAGGTCCCGTATCGGATGGAACCCGGTGCGGGGCCGATCCCGCTCAAATAGTTGAGCACCCCGCGCCATCGTCCTGATGCTCCCCACTGTACGCGTTGCGCGCGCTATGCTCCTTCAGAAATCGAAAACCTGTTCGCGATTTTCCACTCGCCGCGCTATCCGCAGAATAATCGGACCGAGTCTTAGGGCTGCCCCCGTGTTCTGTAAGCTTCCGATCCAGTAGACGACTCCCTCTGCGGTGGTGTTAGACTCTGGCGTCGATCGTCAGGCGTTCCACGGTGGAGAAGGGGCAAACCGATGACCAAGAGCCGTATTCTGTTGGTAGGAATAATTGCGGTCCTGATTTATCTGTTTTTCGCTTTTCACCTGACAGACTACCTGACGCTGGAGTACTTCAAGTCGCAGCAGACAGCGTTCGTTGGCGCCTTCCATGCGCATCCGTTGCGGATCATGGGGCTGTATGCTGCGTTCTACGTGGCGGTCACCGCCCTGTCGCTGCCCGGCGCGGCCTTGATGACCCTGGTGGGCGGTGCGGTCTTCGGGCTGCTATGGGGTACCGTGGTGGTGTCGTTCGCCTCCACCATCGGTGCGACACTGGCGTTTCTGGTCTCCCGGTTCCTGTTGCGGGACACCGTGCAGCGCAAGTTCGGCTCCAGCCTCAAAGCAGTGAATTCCGGGATCGAGAAGGACGGCGCCTTCTACCTGTTCACCCTGCGGCTGGTTCCCGCCTTCCCGTTTTTTGTGATCAACCTGGTGATGGGGCTCACCCCGATCCGCACCGTAACCTTCTACTTGGTCAGCCAGGTGGGGATGCTCGCGGGCACCATGGTCTACGTCAATGCCGGAACCGAACTCGCCAAGTTGGAGTCTGTGCGCGGGATCCTCTCGCCCGGGCTGATCCTGTCCTTCACCCTGCTCGGGATTTTTCCACTCATCGCCAAGAAGGCGGTGGACTGGGTCCGCGCGCGCAAGGTCTACGCTCCGTATCCGCGACCGCGGCGTTTCGACCGCAACCTGGTGGTGATCGGCGCCGGTTCGGCGGGTCTGGTCAGCGCCTACATCGCGGCCGCGGTGAAGGCGCAGGTGACCCTGATCGAAAAGCACAAGATGGGCGGCGATTGCCTCAATACCGGCTGCGTGCCATCCAAGGCCCTGATCCGCTCCGCGAAGCTGCTCTCCCACATCCGTCGGGCATCGGAGTTTGGGTTGCGTTCGGCTACTGCGGAGTTTGATTTCGCGGAGGTCATGGAGCGGGTGCAGCGGGTCATCAGACAGGTGGAGCCCCACGACTCGGTGGAGCGTTATACCCGCCTCGGCGTGGAATGTATCCAAGGCGCCGCGCGGATCACCTCACCGTTTTCCGTGGAGGTGCACGGTCGTACGCTGACGACCCGCAGCATCGTGATCGCGACCGGCGCGCAGCCAGCCGTTCCGCCGATACCAGGGTTGGAGCAAGCGGGGTATTTCACTTCCGACACGATCTGGGAGCTGCGGCGGTTGCCTTCCAGACTGGTGGTGCTGGGCGGCGGGCCTATCGGCAGCGAACTTGCGCAGTGTTTTGCGCGCCTCGGGAGTAAGGTGACCCAGGTGCAGCGCGGGCCACGGTTGCTGCCGCGGGAGGATCCGGAGATCTCGGAGATGGTGATGGCGCGTTTCGCGCAGGAAGGTGTCGACCTACGCATGGCGCACAATGCCCAGGCGGTCCGGGTCACAAACGGGCGAAAGGTTCTCGCGTGCGAATACCAGGGGCGGGAAGTCGAAATCGAGTTCGACGAGATTCTGGTTGCGCTGGGCCGCAAGGCAAATACGAGTGGTTTCGGACTAGAAGAACTCGGGATCCCGATCGCGTCGCAGGGAACCATCGAAGTCAACGAGTACATGCAGACCGTGTATCCGAATATCTACGCATGTGGCGACGTCACCGGACCCTATCAGTTTACCCATACGGCGGGACATCAGGCGTGGTACGCGACGGTGAATGCCCTGGCGGCGGGCCTGCGCCGTTTCAAGGCCGACTACCGGGTCATTCCCTGGGCCACTTTCACCGACCCGGAAGTAGCGCGCGTGGGTCTGAACGAGACCGAAGCGCGGCGCAACGGCGTGGCCTATGAGGTCACGACGTTCGGGCTCGATGAGCTGGACCGGGCGATCGCGGACGGAGAGGCGCATGGTGTGGTCAAGGTTCTGACGGCACCGAAACATGACCGTGTACTGGGTGCCACCATCGTCGGCGAGCACGCGGGGGATCTCATCACCGAATACGTGTCGGCCATGCGTCATGGATTCGGCCTCAACAAGATCCTCGGTACCATCCACATCTATCCCACCCTTGCGGAGGCCAACAAGTACGCGGCTGGCGAGTGGAAGCGGGCGCATGCGCCACAAGCCGCGTTGCGCTGGGCGGAGCGCTTTCACCGGTGGAGGCGGCGCTAGTCCGGGTTTGCGCCGGGTTCGCTGACACGGGCGCTGGTAGTGTGATCGGTCATGCCCGGTTCAGCGGCGCCCGCTGCCGCGCCACGGATGCGGGTGCTGTCGCGTCTGGATCTGGTCACCGCAATAAGGTCCGCTCCGGCCCGTAACCCGGGGACGGATCGGCTCGGGACCGGCCCCAATGACATGTCCGCTTCCGGGTGGTGGCTGTTGATGCTGTCGGATGGGGACTTTCCGGCCTCACGGGCGTTGTTCATTCAACTACATATCCACTAGATATTGGATATAATAGAGCGCTTTGGGTTGAATGTCCGGTCCGCCCAGGGGAGGATCTCCCCGGGCGAGTTCTCGCCGTGCTGTACCGTCGGTGCTACTGTGGGGACCACGGCACCGGCTCAGCGGGTTTGTTTCCGCACTGCATCGGCGCGGTTCCCATCCGGTGGTGAGGCAGGTTCCCGCGGGATGGCCGTGTTGCGTGTCGCAGCGCTCTCTAGGTGTGCGGCCGAGATAATGAAGAGGGCGGAGGCTCTTGCGTTCATGGAAAAACGGCTGCAAAACCACCTTGCGCGGTTTACCAACCTGCCCAGCCTCCCGGGGGTTGCGCTACGCATCATTGAGCTGAGCCAGGACCGGGAGGTGAAGCTCGGCAAGATGGCGGAGGTGGTGAGTCTCGATCCGGCTCTGGCGGCGAAGATCCTGCGGGTGGCCAACTCCCCCCTCTACGCGCGGCGGCGCGGCTGTGCCAACCTGCGCCAGGCCCTGGCGCTGCTGGGCCTGAATGCTGCGCAGAACCTCGCCCTGAGTTTCTCGCTGGTCTCTGACCTCCTGCGCCGCCGCAACGGGGTTGGATTGGACTATCCCCGGTTCTGGAAGCGCTCGCTCTTGGCCGCCTTGTCTGCGCGCGCCCTCGCGGCACGGCTTCGGTTGCCCAACAGCGAGGAAGTCTTCCTGGCCGCACTGCTCCAGGACGTCGGTATGCTCGCGCTGGACAAGGGTATGCCGGAACTCTACCGGGGCAGCGCGAGCAGTGCGTCGGACCATGAGGCCGTCCGCCAGTGCGAGTTCCAGGAATTGGCGACGGACCACGCGCAGATCGGCGCGACCTTGCTCAAGGCGTGGAATTTGCCGGAGCGCTTGCAGCAAGGGGTGGCGGCCAGCCACGACCCGGATGCCGTCACTGCTCAAGGGTCGCTGCGCACGTTTCTTTGCGCAGTCGCCGTTTCCGGCCGCCTTGCCGACGTGTGGATCCGGCAGCCTCGGGAGCCCGCTCTGGCCGATGCAGTCCAGTGCGCCGGGGCTTGGTTGGGTCTGGCGAAGGCGGACGTTTTGGCAGCCATAGACTCCGTGCGCACGGAATTGCCGGAGATCGAGGCCCTGTTCGAGATTGATCTGGTCGGTACGGAAGAGGCGGAAGCAGTGCTCGAACAGGCCCGGGAAGTCCTCACCATCCGCAACGTTGAGGCGCTTCAGGAGGCCTTGGCGGTGCGCGCCGACATCGAATCCCTGGAAACCCAGACCCGGGAGTTGGAAGAGAAGAGCCGACGGGATGCCTTGACCGGCCTTTACAACCGAAGCCACCTGAACCGGGTACTGGCGGAGGAGTTTCGCCAAGCGAGTGAGCAGAACTGGCCCCTCAGCGTTGCATTCATCGATCTGGACCACTTCAAGCGTGTTAACGATACCTTCGGACACCAGGCCGGTGACCGGGTCTTGATTCAACTTGCCCGGATGTTGGAGTCCGAGGCCCGGGATACCGACCTACTGGCCCGTTACGGGGGCGAGGAGTTCGTGCTGGTGCTCGCGGGCTGCGGCGCAGCGGCGGCCCACGCGGTGAGCGAGCGGATCGCGGCGCGCATCGCCCGTTCGCCGCTGGATCTGGACGAGGACCAGCAGGTTACGGTCACACTGTCCATCGGGATCGCCACCCATGGAGAGGCGGTCCGTTTCGATAGTGCCGAGGATTTGATCCGTAGTTCTGATCGTGCGCTGTATGCCGCCAAGCTCCAGGGACGCAACCGCGTGGTCCGTCACGATCCGTCCATTGGGGGGGCCAGTTTCCCTTGAGCAGGCGCCCTGAGGGCTCCCCTTTCGGTAGGAACGTCGCAAAGCGGTGGGTGGCTATGGTTCGAGTTTTCCCGCCTCGCTGGTAGGTACCGTGGACAGGGTGTCGTGGATGCGTTCGCGGCCGGCGGCGTCCAGGTGAGTCTGACGCGCAGTTTGGCGCAGCCAGCGTAGTTGGCGGGCGTAGCTCCGGCAGGCGTGGCAGATCAGCAGGTGGAAGCGCAGTGCCAGCCACGCCCAGCCCTGCAGGGGGTGTTCCTGCTCCTGGGAGATCTGCCGGGTCATTTTGCGGCAACTCTGCGTCCACGGACAGCGCCCCGGTCCCGCGCAGGGTGAGCACCAGCAGCATCAGGCCCCACATCTCATGATGCTCCAGTCCCCCGGCTGACAGCCCCGGGTAGGAGATCACCGCCACGATGTTGTAGATGAACAGGAACCCCGCGCTCAACCGCCCGGCCAGCCCCAGGGCCAGCAGCACCGGCACCGTCACCTCAATCCCAGTGCCCACAGCAGGTCCCCCACCGGGGCCAGAAACTCCAGCCCGCACGCCAGTCGTGCGTAACCCCTGCGTACCGCCACCAGTCCACTCATCCCTACACCCTCCGCTCCGTTTGAATCGCTGTCCTCTCATTCATTGCCGCCAACCCGTTACGGTACCCGCCGCGACGTGGTGTTGCAGGCATGCGGGGATATCCAGGTCATCCTGCTCGGAAAGGGCGGCGGCGCATGCGTCACCAAAGGCCTCGCCGTTGCAGATGGCGTGCAGCAAGGCGAATTCTCCCGCCTGCGCAACTTGCACTTCCACCCGCAGGCCGGGCCGCACCACCAGCAGCCGATCGCCACCTTCGCCCAGATCTACCGTCCCACTGGGATCTTCGGTACCGTCCTCACACAGGCGCCAGATCCGGAACACCGGGTACGCGGAACGCAGCAGGCGCAGAGACGGGTGCAACTCGAAACGGATGCCTGCGTACGCTTCCGGAGCGACTTGCCCCAGGGCTGCGAAATCCACCGGCGTTGGTTCCGGAGCCAGTAGTGACGCGTGGCACGCCCATTCCAGCCGTGCCACGTCCGCGAGATATGCCAGTGCCGCCGCCGCCTTGAACTGTGCCAGGAAGTCCGGGAACCCGGCACCGTAGTCGTTCAGGTTGCCGGAGCGGGAGGGCGTCAGACGGACATATTCGGCCGCCGTGTGTTCGAAGAACGCATCCCCCACGATCTTGCGCACCGCGGAATAGGTCTCGCCGAGGGCATCGGTGAGGTTTCCGATGATGTTGTTTCGGTATACCGATAGCACGTCTGCCGGTGGGATCGGGTCCGGCCGGATGTGGGGCAGCACTGCGCCGCTTTCTGCGTCGAAGACGGTGCGCAGGAATGCTTGTTGGAGATTACGCAGGGACGGCATCCCATGCGTCCACTATGGCCTGGGCCCGCGCCGCCTCGTGCAGCAGCGTATCCAGGGGAGGGATGTCCGCGTCCCATTCAATCAGGGTAGGCAGCGGTCCGAAGCGCGCGACCGCGTGGCGATACAGGTCCCACACCGCCTTGGACACGGGCCGGTTGTGGGTGTCGATTCGCAATACTTGACCGTGGATCTGATTCACTGTGTGGCCTGCCAAGTGAATTTCCCGTACCAAGGCGCGCGGAACTGCGTCGATGTAGGCTTGCGGTTCGAACCCATGGTTCATGGCATTCACGTAGATATTGTTGATGTCCAGCAGGATACCGCAGCCGGCTTGGTGCGCGGTTTCCACTAGAAACTGCCACTCCGGGTACTCCGCTTCCCGGTATTCCAGGTAGTCGGAGATGTTCTCGATCAGGATCTCCCGCCCCAGGTATTCCTGTACATGGCTGATACGTTCCGCCACGTGCCGTACCGCTTCGAGTGTGTGGGGCAGCGGGAGTAGGTCGTGGAGATGACGCTGATCCACAGAACTCCAGGATAGATGCTCAGACACCATGTGCGGCTCGAAATGGCGCATGCGTTCCCGTAGTCGCGCCAGATGCGCGCGATCCAGCGGATCCGTTGAACCCAGTGAGAGGCCGACTCCGTGAAAACTCAGTGGGTAGTCTTGCCGTATCCGTTCCACCTCATGGAGCGGGAAACCGCCCTCGCAGAAGCAGTTCTCGCTGTGCAGCTCGAACCACGCCACCGCGGGCCGGGTCTCGATGATTTCACGATAGTGGGGAGACCGCAGCCCGATCCCGGCGCGCGCCGGGATCGGGCTGCGTCCGAATTGCAGAGATGTCCCGGTCACGTTGTCACTTGCCGGGGGTCGTGCTGCCGCCGGCGATCTTTGCACACACGCCTTTGGGGAGTGCGATGAAGGACTGTGGATCGCCGTTCTTGGTGGACTTGCCCTTGCAGGCGTGATCGGAGGTCTTGCAATCGTTCTGATGGGCCTTGGCGATGCCGTAACATTTTTGCATCGCTGGATGGCCCGCGGCCAGCGCGGTGCTTGCTGCGCCAGCCGTCGCTAGAGCGAACAGCGCGGTAATCGTCGTGACCATGATTGCCTTCTTGTCCCGCATGATGGTTCTCCTGGAATGGGTCTCAGTGCTAGGAGTCTGTCGGACTTAGGACTGATCTACTGCGCTGGTGTGAGAGCGGTCCATTTTTCCGATCCTTTTCGTCCAATAGCGATGGCTATTCTCCTCAAACGATCGAAAAACGGTCCTCACTCTCCCACCTTGCTCGCTACGATCGCCTAAGTCCGACAGGCTCCTAGGGAATCCTGTACGGCGGCACGCTGGGCTGCCGTACGGGGTTTATTTATGTCCGTGCCCACCGGCGGTGAGGCTGCCGCCGACGATACGCGTGCATACCCCCGTCGGGAGCAGGACGAAGGCGTTCGGGTCGCGATCCTTGGTGGTCTGGCCGGCGCAGGCGTTGGAACCAGTGGCGCAATCATTCATATGCGCCTTGTTGACGCCATAGCACGGTTGCATGGGTGGCGCCTTGGCGCTCGCCTGGGGCGCGAAGGCCACCGCGGTGACGGCCAGTAGCGCCGCTATGGCGGCGGAGCGGGAAACCAGGTTCTTGTCCTGCACAGGTCACCTCCAGGTAGTTGACGGATGGACGGGGTCCGCGGGATCATCTTGGATCCAAACTGAGTTGGGGTTCAAACTTGTTCCAGTGTAAGCACTGGGTTCGGCGGGTTAGTCGCCGGTGCCCCGGGGAACCTTACACGGGGTTGGGGGCCGGGTCGATTCCGTTCCACGGACCTTTTGAAGGCAAGGTTGAAGGCAAGGTCAACCCTTCGGGTATCATGGCTTTGGGGCGCGTCCGCGACAAACGCATGCCCGCCTCGGGGGGCAGGGACATCGCTCAAAATCAACAATATACGGGGACGATGGCATGGAGTTAAACCCGGAGGAATGGCTCAAGGCGCATGGAGACTCCTTGTTCCGCTATGCACTCGGGCGCACCGGCAGGCGCGACGTGGCGGAGGACCTGATGCAGGAAACGCTGCTGGCGGCATGGCGCGGCCGGGATGGATTTCGCGCCGCGGCGGACGAGCGCACTTGGCTGTTTGGCATCATGAAGCACAAGATCGACGACCATTTCCGGCGCCTAGCCCGCAGCGGCGGCGTGCATCCAGCGCCGGACGAGGATACTGCGTTGGATGAAGAGGACGTGGAGTTTGGTGAGGACGGCAGTTGGCGAATGCGCCCCGGCCGCTGGGGCAGCGACCCCCTTGCGGAGATGGAGGTGGATGAGTTCTGGTTGGTATTGAACCAATGCGTGGAGTCCCTGCCGGAGCGCCTGCGCGAGAGTTTCCTGCTGCGCGAACTTGGCACCTTGGATAGCGCCGGGATTTGCGGCGTGCTCGGTGTTTCGGAGAACAATCTCTATGTGCTCCTGCACCGCGCGCGCCTGCGGCTGCGCACCTGTCTCGAGCGCAACTGGTTCCAGCGCGAAGGTGCGCGATGATCGGCGGTAACTGCAAGGAAGTCGCCCAGCTCCTGTCGCGCGCCCAAGATCGCCGGCTGAGCTGGCGCCAGCGCATGGCGGTACGTATACACCTGTTGCTGTGTGTCTACTGCCGGCGCTATGCCCGTCAACTTCAATGGCTGCAACGTGCGCTTACCCGCGGCCGGGATGACGCACAGGAATCCCGGCTCGATGAGGCGGCGCGCCGGCGCATCAATGACCGGCTCCGGGAATCCCGCGATCGGGAGGATCGATAGCGGATGCGTGACGACCGGTTCAGATCAGCAGAGATCGCGCTTCGGTCGCAGGCGCCGGGCGAAACTCCGGGAGGACCCGGCGGCGGGCCGCAGCGGCCAGCCCAAGATGGTGTTCGAGCACCACGTCTATGACCGCCCGGAAGTCGGTGGTCACCGCCAGGTCGCGCTCCTGATACAGGGCGGTGGTGTCCAGACCGGGCCAGCTTCCAAGCACGCGGCCACCATGCACCGGTCCGCCCAGCACCCAGAGCGCGTTGCCGTGCCCGTGATCGGTGCCGCCGTTGCCGTTCTCCCGGGCGGTGCGGCCGAACTCTGACATGACCAGGATCACGGTTTCGCGATAGTGCGGCCCGAGCCCATGGGCAAGGGTGGTCAGCCCCTCGGCCAGGGGCCGCAGGTGGTCGGCGAGCTGGCCGGTGGTAGCGCCCTCGTTGACGTGGGTATCCCAGCCGCCGAGGGCGAAGAAGGCCGTATGGATGCTGGGGTCCGCGCTGATCATGCGCGCCAGCCGCGCGGTATCATCGGAAAACCCCACTGGTGAGGGCGCGCCTTCATCCGCGGCGCTCATATCCTGTTGCAGGTCGGTGAGCAGTGCTTGACGCGCCCGCACGCCTTCTCGGTAGGCGCGGCTGAGGGGATCGTGTCCGGAGTAGACCCGGTCGAAGGTGGCGCGGATCACCGGGCGGTCCGTAGGCATCGCCCGGGTGGCAGCGCGCCCGGTGGGGAAGTTCGTCACCGGCACCGGTCCATGCAGGATGCGCGGCAGGGTGGGGCCGAACGCGATGCCCGGGACGGCGCCAGTGTCGTGGGGCAGCACCGCGAGCAGCCGGTTCAACCAGCCGTCTCGGGTGCTGGCGATCCCGGGGGTGGCGGTCTCCATGTAGGCCTGGGCCTCGAAGTGGGAGCGGCTCGGATCCGGTGAGCCGCAGGCGTGCACGAATGCCAGGCTGCGTTCCTTCCACAGGGGCAGCACGGCTTCAAGGGCTGGATGCAATCCGAAGTGGCCGTCGAGGTCTAATGCGCCGGCCGGTCGTCCCGGCGCTGGGATCCCGATCAACGGTCGGTATTCGTAGTATTCCTCGTCGGCGTAGGGTATGACCACGTTCAGCCCGTCCACCGCGCCGCGCAGGAATACCACGATCAAACGTGGGGTCCCGGTGGGCGCGCCGCGTGCCGCCCACGCCGCCTTGCCGATGGGCGTCAGGGTGCCGGCGGCGAGCAGCGCGCTGCGTTTGAGAAACTGGCGTCGTTGCATTGTATCCACCTCCCGGGTTGGATTTTCCATCCCCGTCTACGGCGGGGTGTTCGTCCAGAGGCCAGACCGACACCGCGTCGGCATCGCCCCGCCCGCTACCCCTGAACACCGCTACGACAAGTCCGAGTCCCGGGTGTCAGGCCAGCATGAACTCGGGACTTCCAAGTACCACTGCTGTGCGCAGGGCGACAGGTGCCTGTTCCAGGGCGGAACGCGTCTCGGTCGATAGGGTGCCGCCGATGGTATCGAGCAGCGCGGCGGCGCTCACCGGCCCTGGGGCCGGCCGGTCGGGGGCGAGACGCGGACGGCCGGCGGCCAGGGCGGTGGCGAGATTGAGACGCAGGATCATGCCGTCCGGGTTGAGCCAGGCCTCCTGAGTGTTCCGGTACCCGTTGGGTGTCTGGCAGCCGTAAAGCGGCATCCCCATGCGGTACAGAAAGCCCGCCAGCGGGCGCGGGTCCGTTACCTCCAGGCCACAGGCGCGCACCGCGGAGACCACGAAGCGGTAAGGCGTTTTGAATTTGGCCTTAGCGTAACGTTCATCCCAGAATTCCGGGCTTCGGAACAAGGTGTGCAGTACCGCGCGGATCTCCCCGTCGCGGCGCTGATAGGTATCGGCGAGCCGCTGTACCAGTGATGGTGGAGGCACGTCCGCCACAAAGTACTGGGCGAGCTGGTAGGCGAGATGCCGCGCCGTGGACGGGTGGGCAGCGAGACGTTCCAAGGTCGCCACGCCTTCTTCTTCGCCTCCACCGGGAATACGGTGCCGCATGAAAATCTGTGGGGTGTAGTCGTGGCGGCGCGCGTCAAAGTGGAACCCCTCCGGCGCGCGCATTCCCCAGCCGGTGAGGATATGGGCCAGCGCGATGACGTCGTCCTGGTGGTAGCCACCGTTCACCCCTAGAGTGTGCAGTTCCATCACCTCACGCGCATAGTTCTCGTTGATCCCGTCGAAACGACCATGGGCCCCGGGGCTTCCGGGAGCCGTATTGAGCCAGTTGTCCAGATAGAACAGCATCGCCGGATGGCGCGCGGTGGCGAGCAGCAGATCGCGGAACCGCCCGAAGACATGGGGCCGTATGGCCTCCTGTTCGTAGGCACCCACCCACAGCTGATCCAGTCCCTTGCCGGCGAATACATTGAAATGGTTGTACCAGAAATCGACCATGGCCTCCTGGAGTTGGCGGCGGCTGTAGAGCGCTCGAAACAGCCGCGCGGTCACCGCCTGCTGAAGCACAATGCGTGCGCGCTTGCGCGCCGCTTGCGCGGCCTTTGGGTCGCGTTTGGCCTTGGGGCCGGGATGGAAGGCATAACGGGCGAACAGCTCGGGGGCCGTCAGCGGCAGCGTTTCAAGTGGAGCGAGCCGTTCCCGGAGCGAGGGTGCCTCGGGCACCGTCTCCGGGTGCAACTGCGACTCGATATAGCCTTCGACGCCGACCGCTTCGAGCCGTGTCCGATCGCCCGGGGCGGGTCCAAGGCCGAGTCGATCCAGCAGATGACGAGTGCGATGCAGCATCGGTTCACGGTAGGGGCGGCGCGCCCGAGGTGGGCGCGCCGCCCGGAGCCGGAAGGACCTCAGTCCGCGCGGCGCGCCCGGCGGACCTGACGCCGGTCGTGGTGCACATCGCGGCGATCGTGATGCAGGTCGCGACGTTTGGCGTGGATCTGCCGGTTGTCACGGCGCATATCCCGGCGTTGCGCCGCGGCCGCGGCGGTGCGCCCGTTACGTAGATCATGGCGCAGCTCGCGCCGGTCATGGTTGCGGTCATGGACCTGGCGATGGAGTTGTCGCTGATCGTGGCGGATGTCCCGTCGATCATGATGGATGTCGGGGGTGGCGCCCTGATCCGCTCCGTATACCAGCGCAGGAGTGGCGATCAGGGAGACCGAAATCAACAGGGCTCGGGCAAGGCGATTCATATGTGTTCTCCGATTCAAAAATAGGGGCCGACGTGCATGTGACCGGTCTCGGTCCTGTCACTCAACGCAGGACCGGCAACCCGGTTGACCAGTAGCGGCGCGAACTGGCAGGCGGAGTAGGTGGGGCGGCACCGAAACAACTGGTAATGATGTGATC
>NCBI01000024.1 GCA_002255365.1 Chromatiales bacterium 21-64-14 | reverse complement strand
AGCAGACCTCTTTCGTTCCATCAACCACGCCCAAAACCCGGCCGCCTGAGGGCTCACCTACCACCCCCCTTCAGGCTCATCTCTGAATTGGAAAGGACTGGGCGCGCTCCTCATCCTCGTCCGGGGGACTGGCAGCAGGATCATCGACGCCCGTCACTTCGATCAACCCCGCCACCGTCACAGCCGTACCGCGCAACACCGTGAAGCCCGCGCGACGCGTAAAGGACAGGGCCGCCTCCAAACCGCCATAGCACTCGTGATTGCCGATTACGGCGAACTTTCCGAGCCGCGCCGAGGCCTGCGCCAGTTGATCGGCGAACGGCGCCAAGCCGTCCGCGGCACTGTCCACCAGATCCCCTGTTGAAACCAGGATGTCCGGCGCCAAGGTGTTCAACTGCCGCACCAGTCGCCGAATGCGGTACGCGCTGCTCATCAAACCCACGTGCACATCGGAGATCTGCACGATCCGGATCCGGCCAGGGTTCGCTGAAAGCTTGGCCGTGGACAGCAGGACCCTGCGTACCCGGGGACACCACGCCTCCACGAGGCCGTAAACCGCGCAAAGCAGCGTGGCGGTGGCCGCGATCGCAATCCCGGCGCGGGCGGAATCCAAGGCGCCTGGCATTGTCCAGCCGCTGGCGATACCCAGGACCCGCAACGCGGCAAGTCCCAGTGCCACCGCCAAGTGCCAGCACACGAACAGGAACAGCAGCCCCATCCAGGTGTAGCCCAATCGGGCCGCGAGGCGCGCCACACCGCGGGTTCGTGGACGGTCGAATAGATGCGCGAGGAACGGCGCCGCCACCATCAGGGCCAGCCACGCACCGAGTGCGGCGCGCCATTCCAGCGGTAGCGGGTATGCGTGCGTCAGCACAAGATACACGTAGCCGTGCATCCCACCGTAGATCAGCAGCACTGCCAGAATGAACATCATCACGCGGCCGTTACCCGACGCAGGGCAGGCGCTGTGGATCCCGCATGGGCTCCGCGCCACCCGGTAGTGGCGCAGGTGGCGCGTTCTTCACCCCGTGCCCGGCGGGGCACGGGGCGTGGCCATGGTACCCGATCGTCGAACGCGCGACCCCGCAGACCAGCCACAACGAGTGGCAAATCAGAAGACGTTGACCACCTCGGTCACGCCGGGCGACCGGCGCTTCACCAGGCGCTCCACTACGTTGCGCAGGTCGAGTACCGAGCGGGGGCACCCCACACAGGCGCCCTTCATCCGCACCCGTACCACCGACCCTTCCACCGCCACCAGTTCGATGTCGCCCCCATCCTGCATCAGGATGCACCGCGCCTCCTCCACCGCCGCCGCCACCTGGTCCGGCTCAACCGGTCCGGCGGCGGCTACCGGACCCTCCCGCTGAGCAAGGGTTTGGACCCGGTCGATGCGCAATGCCAGTGCCGGGTCCAGCGCCTCGATGGCGTCCAGTTCATCGTCGCTATAAATATGCCCAGGATCGAGGCTCAACAGGGCCTGCAACTGCGCTTCGTGGTCTGCGGACATGGGTGTTCTGCCCCTCCGGGCGATCTCGAAACTACGCGGCAAAGCCGCGAATTTTATGCGCTTTTGCGCATCGGATCGGCTACCGTCAGTATACCAGCTCGTGTACGATGACACAGGAATCCGACTACTCCCCCAAAGGCGACATGGCCCCAACTACTAACCCAGCCGAACCGATCAGTCCCGATCCCCGGACCCGGGACCGATGGTTGCGCGCCCTAGCGACGGTGCTACCGCGCGCGTCGGTCTTGAGCCGGGAGGAGGAACTGCGCCCCTACGAGTGCGACGGGCTCTCCGCCTACCGGCGCCTGCCGATGGCGGTCGTTTTGCCCGACACCGTGGATCAGGTGCAGGCGGTGTTGCGCCTCTGTACCCGGCACGGGATCCCGGTGATCGCCCGGGGCGCCGGTACCGGCCTGTCGGGCGGCGCCCTGCCGCGTCCGGACGGCGTGTTGCTGAGTCTGGCGCGTTTCAACCGGATCCTCGCCATCGATCCCGTCAACCGCACCGCGCGGGTACAGCCCGGCGTGCGCAACCTGGCGGTGTCCGAGGCCGCCGCAGCCTATGGACTCTACTATGCACCCGACCCCTCGTCTCAGATCGCCTGCAGCATCGGCGGCAACGTGGCGGAGAACGCGGGTGGTGTGCACTGCCTGAAGTACGGGCTAACGGTCCACAATCTTCAGGCCCTGGAGGTGGTCACCATGGACGGGGAACGGCTCACCTTCGGGGGCGCCGCCCTGGACGCTCCGGGCTATGACCTGCCGGCGCTGCTCACTGGCTCGGAGGGCATGCTGGCGGTGGTGGTGGAAGCCACCCTGCGGCTGCTGCCCAAGCCTGAACGCGCTCAGGTCCTGCTGGCCGCCTTCGACGACATCGAGCAGGCCGGAACGGCGGTGGCGACCGTAATCGGGCGTGGGTTGATCCCCGCGGGACTGGAAATGATGGACCGCCTGGCAATCCGTGCCGCCGAGGATTTCGTCCACGCCGGGTATCCCACCGACGCCGCGGCGATCCTGTTGTGCGAGTTGGACGGCACCAACGAAGAAGTGTCGGTGCAAATCCAGGCGGTGCGTGAACTCATGCGCGACTGCGGCGCCACCGCGGTCTATACCGCCCGCGACGAGGCCGAGCGCCAGCGGATGTGGGCGGGCCGCAAGGCGGCGTTCCCGGCGGTGGGACGATTGGCGCCGGATTACTATTGCATGGACGGCACCATCCCGCGCCGGGCCTTGGCAGAGGTGTTGCGGCGCATCGGCACCCTATCGGAGGAATACGCGCTGCCGGTGGCCAACGTCTTCCACGCCGGCGACGGCAACCTCCACCCGCTGATCCTCTACGACGCCAACCGACCCGGTGAACTGGCGCGCGCCGAGGCCATGGGCGCGCGCATCCTGGAGCTGTGTGTCGCGGTTGGCGGCACCATCACCGGCGAACACGGCGTGGGGGTGGAGAAGATCGACCAGATGTGTGTGCAGTTCCGCGCACCGGAACTGGCCCAGTTCCACGCCGTCAAACATGCCTTCGACCCCCGGGGACTCCTCAATCCCGGCAAGGCGGTACCCACCCTGTCCCGCTGTGCCGAGTTCGGCGCACTGCATGTGCATCGGGGGCAGCTACCGTTCCCGGATCTGGAACGGTTTTAGGCCAACGCGCCCGGGAACCACGTGGATCAGGATCTCACCGATACGCTGGAGCACGCGGTACGAGACGCCCACGCCACGGGCCAACGGCTGTGCATCCAGGGCGGCGGCACCAAGGGGTTCTACGGCCGCACGCCCGTCGGGAAGCCTCTCGGGACCGGCGCACACCGGGGGATCATTGCCTACGAACCCACCGAACTGGTTATCACCGCGCGCGCCGGCACGCCCCTTGACGAATTGGAGGTGGCACTGGCGAACGCGGGCCAGATGCTCCCCTTCGAGCCCCCCCATTTCGGCGCGGGTGCGACCCTGGGGGGCACCGTCGCCACCGGGCTGTCGGGACCACGGCGCCCCTACTGCGGCGCGGTCCGGGATTTCGTGCTGGGCGTGGGCATACTCAACGGAACCGGTGCCCGGCTCAGCTTCGGCGGGCAGGTGATAAAAAACGTTGCGGGGTACGACCTCGCCCGCCTGATGGCCGGGGCGTTCGGAACCCTGGGGGTATTGTTGCAGGTATCTCTCAAGGTGTTGCCGAGCCCCGAGTGCGAGGCCACCCTGGCGCGCGCCGCGGACGCACCCGGCGCCCTCACCCTGGCGAAGCAGTGGTTGATCACACCGCTGCCGCTCTCCGGAGTGGCCTGGTGGGACGGAACCCTGTACGTCCGCCTGTCCGGGACCGAGGCCGGGGTACGGGCGGCCCAAAGGATAGTGGGCGGCGACCCGGTAGCGGATGGCAACGTACTCTGGCGGGAGCTGCGCGAACAACGGCTGGCGTTTTTTACTGGAGATGAACCCCTGTGGCGGCTGTCAGTGCCCCCCGGGGCGGCGCCCCTCGATCTACCCGGGCGCTGGCTGCTGGACTGGGGCGGCGCCCAACGCTGGCTGCGCACCGCGGCCCCCGCCCGGCAGATACGGGAAATCGCAGCGGCGGCCGGCGGGCATGCCACCGGATTTCGGTACGGGGATCGCGACACGCAGGGTCTCCACCCCCTGCCTGCACCGCTGCTGGCCCTGCATCGACGCCTCAAGGCGGCCTTCGACCCGCGCGGGATCCTCAATCCCGGGCGGATGTATCCCGAACTTTAGCGTGAATTTATCACCCGTGTTCGTCGTGGCCGTGTCGGCACCCCAGCGGAACGGCGCACACAAACACCGCGCGCCGACGACGTAGCCGATATGAAATCAAGGCGTACCGCCCGTCCCGGCGGGGACCGCGGCGGGTGAAGCAGAAGATTCGCACAAAAAGGCGGGCGCGCCCGCATGATCCACAACGGCGCTGGGCCGGCGGGGCTGGGCAGCTGCAGCGGCAACCCGATCAGGTGGACAGGGGCACCGCACCTGACATCGGGCGCGGTTCATGGCAAGCTGGCCCCGCGCCCACCTGAACCGGTCCCACCGTCTCCATGCAAACCCGACTACCCGACGCCCTGATGCTCACCGAGCCCGGCCGTGCCGCCGACCGGATCCTGCGTACCTGTGTGCACTGCGGGTTCTGCAACGCCACCTGCCCGACCTATCAGCTGCTGGGCGACGAGTTGGACGGACCCCGGGGGCGCATTTATCAAATCAAGGAGATGTTGGAGGGCGCGCCGGTCTCGCGCCATACCGTGACGCACCTGGACCGCTGCCTCACCTGCCGGGCGTGCGAGACGACCTGCCCATCCGGGGTGCAATACGGCCGGTTATTGGACATCGGCCGGGCAGTCCTGACGGAGCGGGGCTTGCGTCCCTGGTATCAGCAGATCCAGCACTGGGGTCTGCGCCGGATCCTGCTGCCGCCTGCGCGCTTCGCGACCCTGCTGCGCGTGGGTCAGGCACTGCGCCGGTGGCTGCCGGGGACACTGCGCGCACGCATTCCGCAACGGACGCCGATGGCTGCTTGGCCGACGCGCCAGCACCGCCGCCGGGTGCTCTTCCCCGCCGGCTGCGTACAGCCGGCGGCGGCACCCGGGATCGATGCGGCCGCCGCACGCGTGCTGGACGGCTTGGGGATCCAGACAATCCGTGCTGGCGGCGGTTGCTGCGGCGCCCTCAGTCACCACCTGGGAGCCATGGAGGAGGCGCGTGTCCACATGCGCCGCAACATCGACGTTTGGTGGCCTTATCTCGAAGCGGGTGTCGAGGCGGTGGTGAGCACCGCCAGCGGATGTGGCGTGCAGATCAAGGATTACGGGGAGCTGCTGCGGGACGATCCCGCCTACGCGCACCGCGCGGCACAGGTCGCAGCGGCGGCACAGGACATCGGCGAATTGCTGGCGGCGGAGGATCCCGCCCGGCTACGCCGCGCCGCCGATGCGCCGCGGCGCATCGCGTTCCACGCCCCCTGCACCCTGCAACACGGGCACCGGCTGACCGGGGTAGTGGAGGGCCTGCTTGCCGGGCTGGGCTTCGAACTCACGCCGGTGAGCGAACCGCACTTGTGCTGCGGCTCCGCCGGCGCCTATTCCGTGCTCCAGCCGGCTCTGGCGGGTGCCTTGCGCGAACGCAAGCTGGGCCACCTACTAAACGGCGCCCCGGAACTGATCGCCACCGCCAACATCGGGTGTCTGCTGCACTTGGCGGCCACCGCACCGGCACCGGTCCGCCATTGGGTGGAGCTACTGGACTCGGGGTCCGGCTGAGTCTGGAGGTCCGGTCGCTACGCACTTGCCCCGCGACTCTGCGGGTGTAATCCGGACACCAAGCATCCTATACTGCGGCGTACTGCCCGCGCGTTCTTTGGTTCACTTCCTACGGCCGGACTGATGCGCGAGCGGCGATGCTTGGTCACCCATGGAGGTCGGATGTCGCAACTCGAGTTGCCCCTGGTGGTGGAACCCGACGCACTGGAACGCCATCTCGGTGCCGAAGGACTCTTGGTCGTGGATCTCAGCAAGCCTGAGGTCTACAGCCAGCTGCACGTCCCCGGCGCCGTGCACCTGGACTACGGGCAGGTCATCGCCGCCCAGCCGCCCCGTGGGGGTCTGTTACCGGACACGGCGCAGTTGAGCCGCGTGCTCAGCGCCATCGGGCTCACGCCGGACCGGCACGTGGTCGCCTGCGACGACGAGGGTGGAGGCAAGGCCTGCCGCCTGTTGTGGACCCTGGATGTGCTCGGCCATCGGCGCTACTCCCTGCTCGACGGCGGACTTCATGCGTGGGCCAACGAACAACATCCTCTGGACAACGCGCCGGCCCAGGTGCCACCCACCGACTATCAAGCCAAAATCGGTACTGAAGGCATTGCCGACTGGGCATATGTTCTGGAGCACCTCCAGGACCCTGAGGTGGCGCTGCTGGACTGCCGGACCCCAGAGGAATATCAGGGGATCAAGCGCTTGGCAGCGCGCGGCGGGCACATCCCCGGGGCGGTGAATCTGGAATGGACGCGCGCCATGGATCCCAACCGCAACCTGCGGTTGCGCCCGGTGGAGGAACTACGCGCCACCTTGGAATCCCTCGGGCTGCGCCCCGACCGGGAGGTGATCACCTACTGTCAGACCCATCACCGCTCCGCCCATACCTACATCCTGCTGAAGGCCTTGGGTTACCCCCGGGTCCGAGGCTACCCGGGCTCCTGGTCGGACTGGGGCAACCGATCCGACACCCCGATCGAGTAGGCCCCGGGGACCGCCGTCCCCAGGACGCCCGCAGGATTCCCGTGCATCCCGCCCACCCGCGACGGTCCGCCACCGCCATTGCCGCCGCGGCGCCATGACCAAGCGCCCCGCCGGGCCGGCCGGAAGCAGCGCGCACCCCGCCCTGTTGCGCGGCGCGTTGCTGGCCCTGGGTTCCGCCTGGATGTTTGCCTCCATGGGCGCGGCGGTAAAGGTGGTCTCCCGCGAGCTGCCCACCGACATGGTGGTGTTCTTCCGCAGCCTGTTCGGGCTCATCGCATTGCTGCCCTGGCTCCTGCACTGTCGCGCCGGCTCCCTCGCCACCCGCCGCTATCCCCTGCACTTGTTGCGGGGCCTGTCAGGACTGACAGCGATGTACTGTTTCTTCTACGCCCTCGGGCACTTGAGCCTGGCAGAGGCGGTGCTGCTGAACTTCACCGCGCCCCTGTTCATCGCGGTGATCGCACTGCTGTGGCTCGCCGAACCGGTTCCCCCGGCACTGCGCAGCGCGCTGGGAACCGGTTTTCTGGGCGTAATACTGATCCTCAAACCCGGTGCCGGGATGTTCGCACCCGCGGCACTGGTGGGGCTGACCTCCGGCGCCTTTGCCGGCTTGTCCATGGTCACCATCCGGCGCATGGCGGACACCGAGCCCACCGCGCGCATCGTGTTCCACTACAGCACCATCTGCACTGTGGTCTCCGCCGTTCCGCTATTCTGGAGCTGGCACACACCGGCCCCGGGCTTGTGGCTCTGGCTCGCGGCCATCGGCACCCTCGCCACCGCCGGCCAATTGCTGCTGACCAAGGCCTACTCCCTGGCCCCCGCGGCCCGGGTGGGGCCGTTCACCTATGCCTCAGTCGTGCTCGCCGCCGGCTACGGCGCGTGGTTCTGGGGAGAAGCGCCGGACCGCTGGACCGTGGCCGGCGCGCTGCTGATCTCACTGGCAGGCATACTGGCGATCCGCCGGGAGCGCCTCCCGGCGCCCCTGGACGCGGGGGCGGGGATGGCGAACGAAAACCGCGGCTAGCCCGCGCTTCTTAATCGTCCGCCGCTGTGGCCACCGCGGCGACTGCGCAACGAACAAGGATGAAAACCGCGCGCTCGGGCGGGAAACATCAAAGCGGGGAGAAGTTAAAGAACTGTTCGCGGTAGTAACGCAGTTCGCGGATGGAATCGCGCACATCGTCCAGCGCAAGATGGCTCGGGGTCTTCTCAAAACCCGCCGCGATCCGCGGTGCCCAGCGCTTCGCGAGCTCCTTCAGGGTGCTCACATCCAGATGCCGGTAATGAAAATACTGTTCCAGCCGCGGCATCCACCGGTGAAGAAAACGCCGATCCTGGCAGATGCTGTTGCCACACATGGGCGAGACATTGGCCGGAACCCAGAGCTTCAGAAATTCCAGGGTCTGAAGCTGCGCCTCCTCGACGTCCACCCGACTCCTGCGCACTCGCTCGATGAGACCCGACTTGGTGTGCTGATTCTGGTTCCAGTTATCCATCTGCTCCAACACCGCGTCAGTCTGATGAATCGCGAGTACCGGACCTTCCGCCAGGATCTCCGGCCGGCTGTCGGTGACGATGGTGGCGATCTCCAGAATATGATCGCGATCGGTATCCAATCCGGTCATTTCCAGGTCGATCCAGATCAGGTTGCCAGGGTCTAGTCGCGCCATGAACCGTTCCTTTCGTGTTGTAAGTCAGCCGGGCAGGTTGCCAACCATTTCAGCAAAAGCTACTCTGCATGGATATTTTCAAGCGAGGTGCACGCCCACCCATGAACCCGTTCGGAATCGTGTTTCTCGCGTCCCTGGCGGCGTCGGTACTGCTGCACCACTGGCTGGATCTGCGCCAGGTCCGTCACGTGCTGGTTCATCGTAACACGGTACCCGTGGCGTTCCGCGATCGAATCCCGTTGACCGCTCACCAGCGCGCCGCCGACTACACGGCAGCGCGCACCCGCCTCGGCAGCCTCGAGGGACTCTACCAGGCGACGCTGCTGCTCGGATGGACCTTGGGCGGCGGGCTGCAACTGGTGGATCACCTCTGGAGGGGCCTGGGACTGACCCCTCTGCTCACCGGAGTCGGCGTCATGATCACGGTATTCGCGCTCATGACACTGCTGGAGCTCCCTTTCTCCTTCTACCATACCTTCGTCCTGGAACAGCGCTTCGGGTTCAACCGCATCACCCTGGCCCTGTTTGGCGCCGACCTGCTGCGCCAGCTCGCCTTGTTGCTCCTGCTCGGATCCCCGGTGGCGTGGGTCGCCCTGTGGCTCATGGCACATTCCGGCGCGCTCTGGTGGCTCTATGTATGGGCAGTGTGGATAGGTTTCGGGCTCCTGATGACCTGGGCCTATCCCACTCTGATCGCGCCGCTGTTCAACCGCTTCACGTCTTTGGAGGACGCCACGCTGCGTACCCGCATCGAGGCGCTGCTCAAACGCTGCGGGTTCTCCAGCCGGGGCATCTATATCATGGACGGCTCGCGGCGCTCCGCCCATGGCAACGCCTATTTCACCGGCCTTGGCAACCACAAGCGCATCGTGTTCTTCGATACCCTGCTGGAGGGACTCGCGCACGACGAGGTGGAGGCGATATTGGCGCACGAACTCGGCCATTTCCGGCTCCGGCACGTCGTCAAGCGCCTCGTGTACATGGCGCTGTTGAGCCTTGCGGGGTTGGCATTGTTGGCTTGGTTGATCCGCGCACCATGGTTCTACAGCGGGCTCGGTATCCATACTCCGTCTGACCACACCGCGCTGCTGTTGTTCCTGTTGGTCTCCCCGGTGTTCGGGTTCATTCTGCAGCCGCTGGCCGCGCGTTTGTCGCGGCGCCATGAATACGAGGCGGACGCCTTCGCCGCCCGGCAGACCGATCCCAGCGCGCTCATCCGCGCACTGGTGAAACTCTACAAGGAGAACGCCAGCACCCTGACGCCGGACCCCCTGTACTCCGCATTTCATGATTCCCATCCCCCCGCACCGCTGCGGGTCGCCCACCTATCGTCTAAAATGAGTTGATGCACGAAGGAGTGCTGTCATGAAGATCTATCAACTTGCAGGGATCGGGCTCACGGCAATAGGCCTATGGACGGCGGGATCCGCACGCGCCGCCACGAGTCCGGATGTAGCCCATGGCAAAGAGTTGCACAATGCATCCTGCCTGGCGTGCCACAACCCCAGTGTCTATACCCGACCCGACCACAAGATCCGCAGTCTGACAGCCCTGCACCGCCAAGTGGCAGCCTGCCAAAAAGCGGCGGGCGCCAACTGGAACGCCGCCGGTCGCAACGACGTGGTCGAATATCTGAACCAGACCTTCTACCATTTCGCCCCGGGAAACGGCCATGAGTGAGCAACTCACCGCCCGGCATTGCAAGCCCTGTGAGGGCGGCACCGAACCCCTCGATGCCGACGCGGCGGGCGTGCTCATGAAGCAGTTGCATGCCGATTGGGCCCGGGACGAAGCAAAGGGCGAAATCAGCCGGACCTTTCGGTTCCGGAACTACTATCAGACCATGGCCTTCGTGAACGCCGTAGCCTGGATCGCTCACCAAGAAGACCATCACCCGGACCTGGAGGTAGGCTACAACCGCTGCCACGTCCGGTTCAGCACGCACGCCATCGGTGGCCTGTCGGAGAATGACTTCATCGGGGCCGCGAAGGTGGACGCACTGGTCGGCGACCGGGACTGAACGCCGACCTCGCCAACACCCGATGCAAGCCCTCCGGCGCAACGCCCTGGGTGGCGCCCACCGCCACCGGCCGGCCCGATGCACGGTGTGCCCGCCTGCGGGCCGCAAGGGCATTCGCCTTGCAAGTGGGCGCAACATCACAGATGGCCGTTCCGTGGCGCACCCGAAGGACGTGTTCTCAACCCACGCGCCGCGCGTTGCAGTGCGTGGCTAACGTGTCTGGACCACACCCTTTGGGAGACTGCTGCGTCGGCCTCCAAACATGAAACACTACCCTAGGCCCGGCCCCCGCGTGCGGGGCTCCACCACCGGCGCGGACGGGGTCCACGACGGCACAACACATGCCGCGACCGTGGTGGCCCGATTGGGCGCCGCGGTGGCCGTGGAGGATGGGCACGGCGGGCTGGTGTGCTGCGTCATTCCGCGGCGCATCGAGGCCCCGGTATGTGGCGACCGGATCCGATGGCGCCCCACCGGTGCCGGCGCCGGCGTACTCACCGCCCTGGAACCCCGCCGCAGCCTCCTGGCCCGCCCAGATGCGCGGGGCCGCCTGCGACCCCTGGCCGCGAACGTCGACCAACTGGTGGTAGTGGTGGCACCGGCGCCTCCGGCCGGTCCCGACCTCATCGACCGGTACCTGATCGCCGCCGAGCACGAGGGTCTGGCGGCGCTGCTACTGTTACACAAGGAGGATCTGCTGGAAGCGGACACCCGCCCAGGGTGGACCCAGCGCGCCGCCCACTATCGAGCCCTAGGTTATCCGGTGATCACGGCCAGCGCTCACACCGGGACCGGACTGGGCCCCCTGGCCCGGGGCTTGGCCGGGCGCACCAGCATCCTGGTGGGCCAGTCCGGGGTCGGGAAGTCCTCCCTGGTAAACGCCCTGATCCCCGACCGGGAAGCACGGGTCGGTCTGCTATCCGCGGCCACCGGGTTGGGCTGCCACACCACCAGCACCACCACTTTCTACCCCCTGCCCGAGGGCGGTGCCCTCATCGATTCCCCGGGGGTACGTCAATTCGGTCTCGGCCCCCTGAATGCCGAGCACCTGGCAGCGGGGTTCGTGGAATTTCGTCCTTATCTGGGCCAGTGCCGGTTCCGCGATTGCCGTCACCGGGTGGAGCCCGGCTGCGCGCTGCGCGCCGCGGTGGATGCGGGGGCCGTAACCCGGGAACGCTACGAGCGATTCCTGCAGATTCAACAGGAACTGGCGCGGGAAGCAGGTTAATGCGTCGCGTTTCTTGGGACCGCCTCAGCCTGGGGGCCACCCCATGGGACGGCCCCCCAACAGATGCAGATGCAGGTGGAACACGGTCTGCCCCGCTTCCCGGTTGCAGTTGATCACGATCCGATAACCGGGTTCTGCGAGACCTTGCTCGCGGGCGATCCGCTGCGCGGTAAGGCAGAGCCGGCCGATCAGGCCAGCGTCCGCGGGAACCAGGTCGTTGAGGGTGGTGATGTGCCGTTTGGGAATCACCAGCACATGGGTGGGCGCCTGCGGGTGAATGTCCCGGAACGCGAGGATCTCGTCGTCCTCGTACACCACGTCGGGCTCGATCTCCCGGCGCACCATTTTGCAGAACAGACAATCCGCCATGCTGCCTCCCGGCTGCCCCGGATTGGGGCCACCAGGCCCCGATTACACCCTACGCATAATAATCGATACCGCTGGCCCGGTACTGCGGATCGGCCAGATGCTGATGGTCCTGATAGGCGGCAATACCCCCCCGCGTACCGGACTCCGACGCGCGACCCGCGCCGGGTCCCAGGGTCTGGCCCAGATCCGCGGACGCCCGCACATTACGCAGGAACACCGCCGGGTTGGGGTCCCGCTGGAGGACCTCCCCCTGCACCACCCGCTCCACCGGCACACCGGTCCCACGTCGAGCCACCGACTGGGGGGGCGCTGAGGATGCGCCAGACGCACGCGACGCCACCCCGGTTCGAACCCCCGGCGGCGACTGCCCGGGCACCCATGCGGGGACCCTGCCGATCTCCATGCTCGTCTCCATCCCCTCGGACCCCGGCCGGTGCTGGAAGGCAACCCGCAGGGAGCCGATTCCGGCTGCGGGAGGTTAGCGGCGGCCACCTCCTCTGCTTTCAGTATAATCGCCGGATCGTGGAATGGGGGAACCCCGGCGAACGGGGCCGGATGGACCCGGGGCACTAACAGTCCCGCCGCCCCCGGAACGCGTGCGAAAGGGTATCGCCGTCCACGTATTCCAGCTCCCCCCCCACCGGTACCCCTTGGGCGATGCGGGTCACCCGCACCCTGCAGTCCCGTGCCAAGGTACTCACGTATTGGGCGGTAGCCTCCCCTTCCGCGGTGAAGTTGGTCGCCAGGATCAGTTCCCGAACTTCCCCCTCCGCAAGGCGCTGGGCGAGGCGGTCCAGCCCCAGTTCCGTGGGGCCCACACCGTCCAAGGGTGAGAGGTGGCCCATCAGGACGAAATACAGGCCCCGGTAACCGGTGGCCTGCTCGATGGCCTGGGTGTCGGCCGGAGTTTCCACGATACACAACAGGGAGCGATCCCGGCGCGGGCTGGCGCAGACCTCGCAGATCTCCCCTTCGCTCAGGGAACGGCACAGGCCGCAGCGACACACCGCTTCGGTAGCCTCCGCCAGCGCCTGCGCCAGACGCCGTGCCCCGTCCCGGTTCCGCTCAAGCAGGTGATAGGCCATGCGCTGCGCGGACTTCGGACCCACGCCCGGCAGGCAACGCAGCGCCTCGATCAGGCGATTGACGATGGGCAGATGGGGCATGGGGTCCGATTCAGAACGGCAACTTCATCCCCGGCGGGAGCCCGAGCCCAGCGGTCAGGCCAGAGTAGCGCTCCTGGACCAGTTTCTCGACCTTCTGGACCGCGTCGTTCACCGCCGCGGCCACCAGATCTTCCAGCATGTCCCGGTCCTCCCCGCACAGACTGGCGTCCACACGCACCCGGCGCACATCGTGGCGCGCGGTCATCACCACACTCACCAGTCCGCCTCCCGCCTGCCCTGTCACCTCGAGGGAGCCGAGTTCCTCCTGCGCCTTCTGCATGTCCGCCTGCAAGCGCTGGGCCTGCTTCATCAGGTTGCCAATCCCACCTTTCATCGAACTTCCTCGCCTTCTTGAAAAACCGGCAGGGGTTTGCGCCTAGCCTGCTCATTACAGCACGGATGGTACGGCAGTATCAAAGCGATCCCTGGTCACGATCCCGCTCGTGAAATAGTCCCCGACGGCCCGTGTACAGGCGCATCCGGGTTCCCAATCCCCCGCCCCCGCGCACCCCCCAGATTACCCGGACAGGCGCTTAATCCACCGGCTGGATGGCCCCCGCGGGGACGTGGCCATCGAACGTTTCGCACAGCGCCTGGACAGTAGCGTCCTCGTGAATCACCCGGGCCGCTGCCGCATGGCGGGCGGCGTCCTCCCGCGCCCATTGCTGAGCCGGGGTCTCGGACACGGGCTTGCCCACCCGCATCACTACCCGCAGCGATGCCCCGAAATGACGCAATAGGGCCTGCTGAAGCCGTTCCTCGGTGCTACGCGCACGCAGGTGGGCCCGGGATTCGTCCAGGAGCAGTTGCACCGTCTCCCCGTCGCGCTCAAGCAGGTTGCAGTTGGCCGCCAATTCCCGCGCCGGACCGCCCAAACCCAGGCCCTCCTGTACCAGTGCCGCCCAACCCTGCGGGTCTACCGATGGCGCGGGGCTGGACCCGGACCCCATGGGCGGGGCCGTGGGACGGGACTCCCCCACGCCGGCGGGCTTGGCCACCCCTTCGTCCGGCACGGCCGGCGCCGGGCAAAACGCCAGCATCCGCAACAGGACCATCTCAAAGCCGCTGCGCGGGTCCGGCGCCAGGGGGAGGTCACGGCGTCCCAGCAAGGCGATCTGGTAATAGAGCTGGAGGTCCTCCGGGGCGAGTCGCGCGGCGCGCTGCAGGATAGCCTCCCGATCCCCTTCGTTCTCGTCCAGGGCCTCCGGGACCCGCTGAGCGAGGGCCAGACGGTGGAACAGGACCGTCAGGTCCCCCAGCACCCCGGCGAAATCCGCGGCCTGATCCGCCAGCTCCTCCACCTGCCCCATCAGCCGCGCCCCATCCCCGTCGGCCAAGGCATCCAGGAGTGCGAACAGGCGTTCCCCGGGGATGGTCCCCAGCATCGCCCGCAGATCCTCCGCTCCCAGCCTTCCGCCACCATGGGCGATGGCTTGGTCCAGGATGCTCAGGGCGTCGCGCATGCTGCCATCCGCCGCCCTGGCGACCTGCTGCACCGCCTCCAGCTCACTGTCCACGCCTTCCTGTTCCAGGATGGCCGAGAGACGCTCGGCGATGAGGGACACCGGCAGACGCTTGAGATGAAATTGCAGGCACCGCGACAGAATGGTTACCGGCAGGCGCTGAGGATCCGTGGTCGCGAGCAGGAATTTCACATGGGGCGGGGGTTCCTCCAGGGTCTTGAGAAGGGCGTTGAAGCTGTGAGCGGAGAGCATGTGCACCTCGTCCACCAGGTACACCTTGAAGCGGCCCCGGGTTGGCGCGTACTGCACGTTCTCCAACAACTCCCGGGTATCCTCCACCTTGGTGCGCGAGGCCGCGTCCACCTCGATCAGGTCAACGAAGCGGCCCTCGTCGATCTCACGGCACGCCGCGCACTCGCCACAGGGCGTGGAGCTTACGCCCCGTTCGCAATTCAGGGAGCGCGCCAGGATGCGCGCGATAGTGGTCTTGCCGACACCCCGGGTGCCGGTAAACAGGAAAGCGTGGTGCAGACGGTCGTGATCGAGCGCGTTTACCAGGGCACGCACCACGTGCGCCTGCCCCACCATCTCGGCAAAGGTGCGCGGCCGCCACTTGCGGGCCAGTACCTGGTAGCTCATCAGTCGGGATCCACACTCGACCCCGGGCGGAACCCGGGTAGATCTACAACACTCACCCGCGTCACATCCACGCGACCGGCGTGGGGCGGCGGTCGTGCCAGCCACACCCCGGCACCCGAAGCTGCTGTTACCGCTGCTCCCTTCCGGGCCTGACGGGGTTCACAACAGTTCGCTGCGGGGGGACCGGCACGGCCACCATTGAACCAGGGCAGGGCACAGGAATCCGCGTCGCAAGCCCGCCGGGTCACGCCAGGGCTTCGAACCCGGACTTCCGTTCCCTGCCGCCTTCCATTGGCGGAGAGGGAGGGATTCGAACCCTCGGTACGCTCACGCGTACACACACTTTCCAGGCGTGCTCCTTCGACCGCTCGGACACCTCTCCGGAGACATACGCGGACCGGGTCGAAGCCTACCCCAGATACCCCAGGCTTGCAACGCACCCGCACGGGTCAGGAACGGCTCGGTTCGCTGTCCGGGGGATAGGCTGCCATGGGAAACGCCATCACGCTTGCGCCTTTCCCAGGCCATTCGCTGATCTTGCACGCGCCCTGCTTTTCCACCTCGTCGATCCGTACCACGGCGTGGAGCGGCACATGGAACCGCTTGACCCCGGAGAACTCGGTCCGCAGCCGCTCCTCGGAGGGATCCACCACCACGGAGGATTTCTCGCCAAAGATCAGGTCGGACACCTCGACGAAACCATACAGGCCGCCCTGCGACACCGCACGGGCATAGACCTCGTAGACCCGGCCCTGATTCAGGAAAACTACCCGATAGATCCGTTTGCTGGCCATGGCCCCGTTCCACTGCATTTACATGCCTTCCAGCATACCACAGCCGGATACCCGCACCGCGCGGGGCTCAAACTGATACGGTATGCTCCGGGCGGAAGCCACGCGCCGGATCATTAGCGTAGCCGCGCGGATTGCATAGCACCCGCACCCCGCGACAAGGGTAGTCGAAGGCGTGGTGCAGATGCCCGTGTATCCACAGGGCAATGGGCTGGCGCGCCATCACCTCCTCCAGATCCGCGCAGCAGGCGTGGCGGTAGGGACTGTCGGCACGCCCGGTCCAACTGCGGAACGACGGCGCGTGGTGGGTCACCACTACCGTCGGGCCATCGAAGGGTTCCGCCAAGGTCCGGGCGATCCACTCACGGGCGCCGCGGTGGGCCTCCAGTAGATCGTCAGGCGTAAGCGGGACCCCGTCCCTGTGGATCTGCTGAAAATCGTTCATCGCTTGGTGGACGGCCTCCATGACCCGGGGATCCCCGTCCGCGTAGTCGCCCCACAGGGTACAGCCCAGAAACCGCACACCACCCACCACCGCCGTCTCCTGTTCCAGAACCCGCACGGCGCTGCCCGCGGCGGCGCGGCGCAGGCGCTCGGGGGCCTCGGCGAGGTCCTGGCCCCAATATTCGTGATTACCCGCCACGTAGAGCACCGGGCGCTCCAGGGACTGCAGCCAGTCGAGGCCCTCCCGGCCGTGCCCAATGTCGCCCGCCGCGACCAGCAGATCGGCCGCGCCGGCAGGCGGGGCCAGGGCGGTATGCTCCAGATGCAGATCAGACAACACAAGCAAACGCATGATCAACGACTTCCGTGCGTAGAGATCCGTAACGCGGGCCCATGATACCGGGCTGAGCCAACGTCTGCGAGTGGCGCCGGCGGATGCAATCGGCACCGCCATCCGCTAAACTTACCGTATCCCTGGCGGAACCCGCCGGACGCGGCGTTACAGCCCCATGTCCAGTGTCAACTCCACCTCTCAGCTGCACGAGCAGCTGAACCGAAACAGCACCCCCTACCAGGACCCCTTGGTCCGGGTCGGATGGGACGCGCTGAGTCTGGACGAATACTGGCTGCCGGAGTCTGCCGTCTCCCTGCATGGAACTACCGAATACCGGCAACTACCCGCCGCGCAGCGGCGCAGGCTTTCCCAGTTCGAGTACATCCATTTTCTGCAGGCCGGATTGTGGCTCGAGGGCATCTTCATGGAACGTCTGGGTCGCTCCCTGCGCCGACCCGATCCGGACCTTCCACGCCACATCTACCGCCTCCACGAACTGCGTGAAGAAGCCGGCCACAGCCTAATGTTCCTGGAGTTGATGAGGCGCAGCGCCCTGCCCGTACCGGCTACCCGCATGCACCGGCCCAGCCTGATCAATCTGCTGGGACACCGGGCACCGTTCCACTCCGTGCCGTTCTGGATCGCGGTACTGATCGGCGAGGAACTACCGGATCGCATGAACCGGCACCTGCGCATGCACCGTGAGGAGATCTGCGCAACGATCTACGACATGGTCACGTTGCACATCATCGACGAGGCCCGGCATATCGCCCACGTGCGGGATCTGCTGTCCCAGCGGCTGCCGAAGCTGGCGTCCTGGCGGCGCGCCGCGCTGCGTCCGCTGCTGCGCGCTGCACTGAGACAGTTCGTGGACGTCTTCTATTTTCCAGCGCCGCAGACCTACGAGGCGGCGGGACTCACGCCAGGAACCCAGTGGGCACATCTGGCGCGGCACAACCCCGCCCGGATCCGCTTCGTGGACGAGACCTTGGGGCCTACGGTGCGGATGCTGGCCCATATGGGGTTCCCCATGGGCTGGCGATAACACGCCGGCGGATCGACTGCCGGCGGACACGCCCGTCAGAACGGTCGCACGCCGGTGCCAACGCCGGCGCGGGCGTATATAACAGGCATTCGTCGTAAGCGCGAGTGCCCCCTGGCCGGCGAACCCCGACGTCGCGCCGGGACCTCCCATCCCCGGTCAAGGAACGCACCCGGGCAGACATGGACGCATACACCACAGCGATTACCTTCGACGCCGACGGCCGGGTGTTGTTCATCGGCGGAGCTACCACGGAGTTGGTGGGCACGAATACCGGCGCGGCGGCGGGTCGATTCCTCGCTGATGTGCTGTGCCCGCCAATACCCGCCACGCTTCAGGCGCTGTTATCGGTCCGCGCTGAGGCGAGCCCGTTACAGGCCACCCACCAGACGCTGGAACTGTGCGGAATAAACGGTACAGCGCAGACATTCAGTGCCCGATTCCAACCCATACACGACCCCTGGGGCACCTATATCGGCGGTACCCTGCTACTGAGCGCCTCGGTGGACGACCCCGTGCAGGCCCCGATCCAACGATGGTTGGACGTGCTGCCCGTCGAGGCGTTCTACCTGGACCGCGACCAGCGCATCCGTTTCGTCAACCGCGCGTTCCGGGAACATCACGGGATCCACACGTCAGAGCCCCTCGGAGCCCCTCTGCGTGCGGTCCTGGGCGACACGGCCTATCGCCAGGTCCAGCCCTATATCGAACGGGCCATGGCCGGCAACGCAGCTGGCTTCGAAACCGAGCTGGCCGGGACCGGCGAGGCCGCGCGCTACGTCCTGGTGACCTATAATCCAGATATCGATTCTAACGGCGTGGTAAGGGGGCTATTCGGCGCCGTTTACGACATCACCGGGCGCAGGCGTGCGGAACAGCGGCTCCAGGAGGCACTACGGCACCTCCAGGCCCTCTACGACGCATCGCCTGACATGATATTCCTGCACCGGCCGGACGGGCGGCTCCTCGACGTCAATAGCAACGCGCAGCGCCGCTACGGCTACTCCCGGGAGGAGATGCTGGACACCGGACTCCACGAGTTGATGGGGGCCGGGTGCACCCTGGCCGAGGCCGTCAAACGCATCGGCCGGGTCGTGGCGGGGGAAGACCTGGACTTCGAGTGGGTCGCGAAACAGCGCGATGGACAGGAGTTTCCGGTGGAGATCCGCCTGCGGCGGCTCGCGGATACGCATGGCGCGGAACCGGGGGAACCGCAAGTGCTGGCCGTCGTGCGCGACATCACCGCGCAAAAACAGGCGCAAGCAGAATTGCGGGCCCACGAGCACAAGTTCCGCGCACTCGTGGAACAGTCCCTGGTAGGCATATACATCATCCAGGAGAACTGCTTGGTGTACGTCAACCCGGGCATGGCCAAGATCTTCGGTTACCGTCCTGAAGAGATGGTAGCCATCAAACGCCTGGAGGATCTGGTGATTCCGGAAGACCAGGAGTTTGCGCGCCGCAACCTCGCGCGGCGTTTCCGCGGGGAAATCCTCGCATTGCCCTACCCACTGCGCTGCCTGCGGGCCGACGGCCGAGCGATCGACGTGGAGGTGCACGGCGTGCGTACCGACTACGACGGCCGGCCCGCGGTGATTGGGGCACTGGTGGATATGACGGAACGCGTGCGCGCTGAACAGGCCCTCCATCGTCTCACCGATAGGCTGCGGATCCTCACGGATCTGGACCGCGGCATACTCGGCCTACGTTCACGGGAAAACATGGCGGGCAGCTCCCTGCGCCATGTGCGCCGCCTGATCCCGGGTACTTGCGCCAGCATCACTGAAATCGACCACGCCAGCTCCCGGTGTCAGGTGATCGCCAGCGATGCCGAGTACCCCATGAGTGTCAGCGCAGGCACCCACTTTCCGTTGCACCACTATGGCGAAATTGCTCGCGCCACGCCGGATCAGATCTTCCGCTTTGGACCGGACCAGGGCGATAAGCAGACGCCCCCGGCGTTTTTCGAGCGCTTTCAGGAACGGGGCCTATTATTCCATCTCGTGGTTCCGTTGTTCGCCCATGGAGCCCTGATCGGCACCCTCAATCTGAGCGCGCAGAATTCCAAGGCGTTCTCCGATGACCATCTCGAGCTCGCCCGCGAAGTCTCCGCACGTCTCGCCATCGCCTTGCACCAGGCACGTTTGACGCAGGAAATTCGACACCACGCCGCCGAATTGGAAGACCGGGTAGCGACCCGCACGGCACAGTTGGAGGAAACCAACAGCGAGCTGCAGAGTTTTGCCTACTCCATCTCCCACGATTTGCGCGCACCACTGCGTGCCATGCACGGGTTCGCAAATGCCATCATGGAGGACTACGCGGAACAACTGGACGATACCGCCCGCGAGTACGCGCGACGCATTGTCGCCGCGGCGTCCCGCATGGACGGCCTGATCCAGGATCTGCTCACCTATACCCGGGTCGGGCGCGGCGAGATCCGGCACGAACCGGTGGATCTGGAACGCATGATCAAGGAGATACAGGAGGAATTGGCGCGCGAGATCGAGGGCCTAGGCGCACGGGTCGAAGTGGAACACCCCCTGCTGTCGGTCCACGGGCACCGCTACACGGTCCGCCAGGCACTCCTCAATCTCCTGACCAACGCCCTCAAGTTCGTGCCTCCTGGCGTCCCGCCACGAATTCGACTCTACACGGAGCGGCGCTCAGAAGCGGTCCGCCTATGGGTCGAGGACAATGGTATCGGGATTCACCCGCGACACTATGAGCAGATCTTCGGATTGTGCGAACGTTTGCACGGCAGCGAAGCCTATCCCGGATCCGGTATTGGGCTCGCCATCGTGCGCAAAGGAATGCAGCGCCTGGGCGGAAGTGCGGGGCTTGAGCCCTCAGCCGGTGGCGGCAGTCGTTTCTGGCTCGAATTGCCACCCGCGGAGACTCCGCGATGAATGCCAAGGATCATACGATCCTCCTAGTCGAGGACGACCCCAATGACATCTTTCTCATCCAGCGTGCATTCCGAAGCGCCAACTTGGCGAATCCCATCCAAGTCTTGGAGGACGGCGAGGAGGCGGTGGCCTACCTCGCAGGAAGGGGACGCTATACCGATCGGCACCAGTACCCGCTACCCGTGTTGATGCTGTTGGATCTAAAGTTACCCCGAAAGTCCGGGCTGGAAGTAATCGACTGGGTACGGGAACAACCCGGGCTGCGCCGGCTCCCAGTGGTGGTCCTAACCTCGTCCCGGGATCACGCCGACGTGAACCGTGCTTACGATCTGGGCGCCAATTCCTATCTGGTGAAGCCAGTGGCCTTTGAAGCTTTACTGGATATCGTCAAGACGCTCAACCTGTACTGGTTGATACTGAACGAGCCGCCGGGACTCGGAAACTGATCCGGGGCCTGTCATGCCAAACCTCCCCGAATCACCCATCCTCCGCCTCCTGCTGATCGACGACGATCCCGACGACCGCGCCCTGGTTATCCGTACTCTGCAGCGGGAATTCTCCTCCCTCCACGTGGAACAAATACACGATGAGAACCAGTTTCGCGCGGCACTGAACGCAGCGCGGTGGGACCTGGTGATCACCGACTACCAACTACGCTGGAGCGACGGACTCACGATCCTGAACACCGTAAAGGAGAACCAACCCGCTTGTCCGGTCATCATGTTCACCGCCACAGGTAGCGAGGAGGTGGCGGTACAAGCCATGAAGGCGGGACTGAGCGATTATGTTCTGAAGTCCGCCAAGCATGTCACGCGGATGCCCGCTGCGGTCCGCTCGGCCTTGGAACAGGCCCGGCGCATAGAGGCCGTACGCGAAGCCGAGACCCGCTACCAAAGTCTGTTCGACGGCGTCCCTATCGGTCTGTTCCGGTCCACGCCGGACGGAAACATACTCGACGCCAACCCCGCCATGATCGATATTCTGGGCTATCGCAGCCGCCAAGCGATACTGGACACACCCATGGCCGAGTGGTTCGCACGGGATCAAGACCTCGAACGCCTGCGCTTGAAGTTGAGCAGCACCACCGCCGTACGCGCCTACCCGCTCCAACTCCGCCGCTTCGACGGAACGATGGTCTGGTGCGAACTGCACGCCCACAAAGTGGCCGGCCCGAACGGCGACACCCTGTATAATGAGGGAAGTCTAGAGGACATCAGCCAGCGCAAACAGGCGGAAGCGCGCTTAAGTCATCTCGCCCATCACGATGCCCTCACAAGTCTTCCCAACCGGGCCCTATTCATCGACCGCCTGCAACAAGCCATCTACCGCGCGCGCGCCCACAACCGCATGGTCGTCGTCCTGCTTCTGGACCTTGATCGCTTCAAGCTCATCAACGAGACCCTGGCGCATGATGTCGGCGACCGGCTTTTGCAGGAGATCGCCGCGCGTTTGGCGCGCACGGCGCGCGGCGGCGATGAATTCGCGTTTCTGATCGAAGATATCACCAATCCGAACGAAGTAGCGCCCCTCGCCGCTACGATACTGACGGCACTCGACTCGCCCTTCGCGCCTTTCGGTCATGAACTGTTCGTAACAGGGAGTATAGGCATTACCGTCCACCCACAGGACGGTCAAGACGCCCTCACCCTGCTACGCAATGCCGACACCGCAATGTACCGTGCCAAGGACCGCGGCCGTAACAATTATTTGTTCTATACCGCGAACATGAACGCCAAGGCACTCGAACGGCTGAGCTTCGAAACCCATCTACGTCGCGCATTGGATCGCAACGAATTCGTCCTGTACTACCAACCGCAAGTGGATATCGCCACTGGCGCAGTGACGGGAGCGGAAGCGCTCATTCGCTGGCGGCATCCTGAATTTGGCACCGTATCCCCCTCGCAGTTCATTCCACTCCTGGAAGAAACCGGCCTCATCGTTGCGGTGGGTGAGTGGACCCTGCGAGCCGCGTGTCGCGCACGCCTCGCGTGGCAAACAGCTGGTGTGCCCACCTCGGTTCCAGTCGCCATTAACCTATCGATACGCCAATTCAACGACCCGGCATTGATCCACCTGCTGGAGGATATCCTGATTGAGTACCAGGTCCCAGCCTGCTGCATCCAATTGGAGATCACCGAGAGCATCATGCAGGACCCAGAGCACGCAATCGAGGTGCTACAAACGCTAAACGGGATGGGTATTCAGCTGGCAATGGACGACTTCGGCATCGGGTATTCGTCCCTGAACTATCTGAAACGCTTCCCCATCCACACCCTCAAGATCGACCGATCCTTTATCCACGGTATCCCGGACGACGCCGACGACACCGCAATCGTTACCACCATCATCGCACTCGCACACAGCATGAAATTACCCGTAATCGCTGAGGGCGTGGAAACCGATCGCCAGCTGGAGTACCTGCGGCGCTACCATTGTGATGCCGCTCAGGGGTATCTGACCGGCCGTCCTCTTCCACCGGACGAGGTCATTCCACGCCTGCTTGATGGCCGCGCCCGTTGCTGATGAGCCGACAGGTGATACCCCTATCGCGCGGGTTCATCCAGCAACGCTACGCGCCTTTCTAGTTGATGATCTCATCAATGGTGTAGTCTTTGATATCTTTTGCATGGCTGAAGATAATGATCTCGCCGACCAACCCGATGGCGAAGATCTGGATGCCGAGGACGACCAACAACGACGCCAACAGCAACAACGGGCGATTGGACAGTGACGTATTGTCGAGAAATCGATCGGCAACCAGGTACACCACCAGTGCGGCACCCAGGGCGAATACCGCAGACCCGAGCAACCCGAAAAACCGCAATGGCTTCTTGGTGAATTTAGTGAGAAAAAACACTGACAGCATGTCCAGTAAACGCCGCAGATACACCCCGAATCCATAGAGCCGTTTGTGGGCATCCCGGGGTGATTGTGGAATATCAATCTCGCGGACCCGGAACCCCTGACGAAAAGCGAGTACCGGTAGAAAGCGGTGCTGGTCTCCGTACAGTGTAATCTCTTCCAGCACACGCCGTTTGAAGGCCCGCGCCCCACAAC
Source organism: Chromatiales bacterium 21-64-14 (assembly GCA_002255365.1). NCBI lineage: Bacteria > Pseudomonadati > Pseudomonadota > Gammaproteobacteria > Chromatiales > Chromatiales bacterium 21-64-14. The sequence continues at coordinate 12,163 of NCBI01000024.1, read as the reverse complement.
CCATGTCGTGAAAGCGCAATCCGGTGATCCGGTTGAGAAAGAAGTGGAAACCGGCTGCCTGGAGCCGGTTGAACCGCGAATCAATGCGTGGCCAGCGCCGTGCCGCAACAAAGTCGTGCTCCCGCAGGCCGGCTATCAACGTTGGAATCCCGGACGGCTCGATTTGTTCGTAGGCGGGAAGCGTGAGTATCCATTCACCGCGCGAGTGGTTAAAACCGACCATGATGGCCGTCGCCTCGCCGAAGGACCGCGACAACGCAATGACCCGTAGCTGCTCCCCGTCATGCAATAGTTCCTTCAATTCCCCTAACACGTCAGGATAGCGTCCGTCGAGTACGTAGGTGATTTCAAAATCCAGCCCACTCTCGCGTAGGGCATCCCGATAACGGAGATACAGATCCCGGACGTTATCAAAGCGTTCTGTCACAGGGATGATGGCCGAAACCATGGGTCGACCATCCATGTTCACCTGCCACCCCCAACCGGCGTAACTTCAAACACCTCGGCAGTTACCTCCGAAAGTTTCTCGATCTGCACGTCGCCAGTCCGATAAACAAGTTCGCTAAACACGCCAGAGAACATCATAAAGGCCGCCTCGGCACCGAACAGTAGGCTGATTCCCATGGATATCAACACCGGGCTCCCGTGAAGCGCCCATGGGTCCAGCAAGGCCGCTAACAGCGCGCCCACGCTGATCACTAAACTCCCGCCCGCGATGGCCCCAAACCATAGTAGCGGCCGGTCTACCGAGGACAACAGTGTCTTGATCGTGACCAGATCCAGCAACACGCGGTAGATACGTGACAAGCCGTACTTGGATTCCCCATAACGGCGCGGAAAATGGTTCACGGGAATTTCCGCGATTTGTGCGCCAGCCAGGCTCGCCATAGCCGGAATGAACCGGTGCATCTCGGAGTAGAGTGGGATCATCTTGATAAGTACAGCACGATACGCCTTGAGCGAGCATCCGTTGTCATGTATCGGAACGCCCGTAACCTTTCCGATTAGCCAATTTGCGACTTGTGATGGAATCTTGCGGGTCAGGAGTCGATCTTGTCGATGAAAGCGCCACCCGACCACGACGTCGTACCCTTTGTCGAGCATCTCCAGGAATCGTGGAATATCGTCCGGATCGTTCTGCAGATCCCCATCCATGGTCATGAGGATCGCGCCGTCCGCGTATTCGATGCCCGCTGCCATAGCTGCCGTCTGTCCATAATTCCGACGAAACCGGATCGCCCGTACGCGTGGATCCTGCGCTGCGACGGCTCGTAACTCCTCCCAAGTCCGATCACCACTGCCGTCGTCCACAAACACCAGCTGACTTCGCAGCGTCAGTCGGTCTAGGGCCGCTACGATACGCTCGTACTGCGGCCGCACGTTCTCCTCCTCATTAAAAAAAGGCACCACGATCGACAGATCCACTGGGATAGCCGCCGCTATCCCGCCGCCCAGCGCCTGCGCGCTCACGGCTATCGGCATCTTACTGACTGTTCCGATCATGCCGCGTCTCGTGCAGTATCCACACCGCGGATTCGCTCAGCGAGGTCATTCCGCGACTCCCCTTCGATCCGCATCCGGTACCATACCTCGCTGTTGAGCAACAACCACAGGCGGTTACCATGATCGGCCGCCCCCGAAAGGTGTTCCTGAACGAGGTTGTCGATTGGCCCCTGGCAAAACAGCCCGTCCCTAGCCAGATGTGATTTGCGCAGAAACAGTCCAAACAGCGCGCGGTACTGGGTAGCCAGCATGTAGGGCAACGCCGAAGAGAATCCTTGTTTAGGACGCTGCAGTACAGCGCGCGGGAGATAACGCTCGGCGAGCCGTGCCTGGATATAGCGCAGCGATCTACCACGCACCTTGAGTGATACCGGCAAGCGCGCCGCAAATTCCGCCAGGCCATGGTCCATCAACGGGCTGCGGGCCTCCAAGCCGTGCGCCATGGTCATCCGGTCAAGGATCATCACCGGGTGATCCGGCAGCCGCACCCGGCTGTCGGCGTACAGCATTCGATCCACGGGATCTGCGGCCCTAGCCTCGGAATAGGGAATCCGTATCGCCCCCTCCGGATCGCCCTGCAACGCGGACACCATTCCCGGTCCGTACAACTCCAGCCGCGACGGCGCGTCGAAATAGAAATATCCCAGACTTTTGGCGTAGCGCTCACCACCCTCCAGAAACGACAATCGGTGCAGCCACTTCGCCTGGTGCGCAGCGCTCTTATACCAGCGTCCGTCCGGGATGATACGCAACAGTGGACCGATGCCATAACGACGTACTACCCGAGGGATAAGCGCGTAGACCTCGGCATAACGGTTGCCGTAATAACGATCGTAGCCACCGAAAAGCTCATCGCCACCATCCCCGCCAAGTACCACCTTGACACGTTCACGAGCCATCGCGGAGATCGCGTACATGCATACGGACAATGGATCGGATGGCTCGTCCAGATGCCACACCAACGCCGGAAGGGTCTCCAACAGCGAGGGTTCGACCACGCGTTCATGATGCACGGTCCCGTATCGCTCTGCGACCATCCGCGCATACGGCGCCTCGTTGAAACGCTGGTACGGGAGTCCCATCGAAAAAGTCTCTAAGGAATCTGCGATTCCGTGCTTCATCAACATAGCGACAATCAGCGTAGAATCCATACCGCCGCTCAGAAACGCACCGACCGGGACGTCGCTGACAACGTGTAGGCGCAGTGCTTCGATGATCTCCGCCTCCAGGGCATCTACCATATCGTCCTCGGTGCCCTGGAGCTTGGGTTCGTATTCGAGGTCCCAGTAACGGGACACGTTTGCTCTACCATGCGCTCCGAGCAGCAAGGTGTGGGCTGGCGGCAGCTTGTGAATTGCCCGGAACATGCTGTTTGGTGCAGCGATCAACCGCAACGTCAGATACTGATCGAGTGATGCCTCATCCAGCACCGCGAGCGCCGGATCGAAAGCCAGTAACGCCTTGATTTCCGATGCGAAGATGAACTCCTGACCACGCTGCGCATAGAATAGGGGCTTCTGTCCGAGTCGATCCCGGGCCGCGAACAGGGTACGCCGCCTAGCATCCCAGATTGCGAATGCAAACATACCGCGCAGACGACCCACGCAACGTTCACCCACAGACTCGTACAGGTGCAGAATCACCTCAGAATCGGACTGGGTCGAGAACCGATGACCCGCTGCCTCGAGTTCTTTCCGCAATTCGCGGTAGTTGTAGATTTCCCCGTTGCACACCAGCCAGAGGGTCTGATCCTCGTTCGCAATCGGCTGATGCCCTCCTTCCAGGTCGATGATCGAAAGCCGCCGCTGCCCCAAGGCAACGCCCTCCGCAAGATGGAGTCCCTCGTCGTCAGGCCCGCGGTGGCGCAGCGCATCCAACATGCGTCCGACCCCATCGCGACCGCAGCGCGACCCGCCGACGATTCCCGCAATCCCGCACATCCGATTCTAACCCCCAGGCCCAGCGCGAGAGCACGCGCCGAGCTCTTCAACCACGTTGCGACGGCCCGCCATTGGGTTGGACGCGACGCTCCTCGATTACCTCCTGAAACAGCGATTCATACCGGGCAGCGCATTGGTCGATAAAGAACTCCTCGACCCGGCGAGCATTCGCAGCCCCCACCCGAGCCGTCAGCTCGCGTTGCTCGATAAACTGCCGGCAGCGATCACCAAAGGCACGCAGGTCGTTGAGGGTGACCACACCTCCCGTTTCTCCATCCGTCAGGAAATCCGTCTGCCCGCCATGGTCATAGCACACTACCGGCAGGCGGCAAGCCATGGCTTCCAGAAACACCAGTCCGAATCCCTCATGCTGGCTCGTGGATACGAACAGATCCGCCATCCGTAGTACGGAGAATTTTTCCATTTCACCGAGATGCCCCAGGAACTGGATGCGCCCTGCAACACCCAACGCGTCGGCCTGGGCGCGCAGTTCGCCTAGGTGTGGACCCTCCCCGATTACCAGCAGCTTTACTGACCCTGCTCCTAAAGCAGGCAACAACGTGATCAGCTGGTCGATAGCCTTGCGCCCGACCAACCTGCCAACCGTAACCAACAGGAAATCGTCCCTTCCCACGCCATAGTCGCTCCGGAGCGCCACACCGTCGGGAGGACGGCGGATGCCCAACGGGATAAGTGCTGGCGAGCTACGTTCCGTATAAATGCGACGCATGTTGTCCAAGGTGTTGTGGGACTGCCCAACGACTCGGTCCGCCGCGACCAGCAGCCGCCGGACCCAGGCGCGCAGTGGACCATGGCGGTGGGGTGAGGTCCATTTGCTCGGGTCATACAGGTCGCCACCGTGGACCGAAAGGACGTTGGGGGCCCCCGAGAAACGCGCAAGCGACGCACCTACCGGACCCGACGGCAATACGAAGTGGGTATTGATGATGTCGACCCCCCCGGACCGCAACAGGGCCTTCCCCGCCCGAGCCCCAGTAAGCATGTACCCGAACATCGAGATAAAGCTCGCGGTGGAACGGTTCCGGCGCAACAGGACCGGTACACGCATGACCCGAACCCCCGCTTCGATGGCATCCGGCGCAAGCCCGTCGGCCCGCGACGTAAGGACTGTAACCTGATGGGTCTTGGCCAATTCCTCAGCCAGCAACGCGGTAATGACACCCCCACCGCCGCCCAGCGGCGGATATTCAAAATTGCAGAACAGTATCCGCATACTCGTGCGGTCAGCCCCCGCAGCGGTAAAAAATCACCCGGGCGACACGGGCCAGATCACCCGAGGCGGACCCGGAACTCGGGGAACACCCTTAGTCGCGTTGTAAAATTTCTCGACACTGGTATTCATCACTGCCTCCCAATACCCTATAGGTAAAATGTCCGGAAAGCGAGCGCGAGGTCCTGCCGGGCGCCCGTCTGCACCCATCTTGTACTCCGACCGCCAACAGGTCAGAGGGGAGAAATCAGTGACACGGCCGAAGCGAGAATTAACCGCCCGCATAGAACCCTTCGACTCTTTCTGGGAAGCGCCTGATGACATCGAAAAGGGCTATTCGAAATTTCGCCGGTTCTATAAGCACAATTACCTGCGACTGCTGCCACCCGATCGCGGAGCCAGAATCCTCGTCGTTAGTTGTGGGCCTGGTTACTTCGTCGACCTGTTGACCCGCGAGGGTTACACTAACGTATTGGGGATCGACTCCTTTCCATCCAAGGTCCAATACGCCCGTGATCGGGGCCTCAACTGCCGGGTAGACACCGCTTTTGAGTTTCTCGGAGGTAGCAACGACCCTTATGCCGCGATCTTTTGTGAGCAGGAACTGAACCATCTAACTAAAGACGAGATGATTGAATTCCTGGCACTGTGTCGTGAGAAACTACGCCCCGGTGGCACCCTACTCGTCCATGGGCTGAACGGCGCTAACCCCATCACGGGCGCCGAGGCGTTGGCACAAAATTTCGACCACTACAACACCTTCACCGAATACACCATGCGGCAGATACTCGAATACACTCACTTCGAGAAAATCCGCGTCTTCCCTTTAAATCTTTACGTGTTTTACACCAACCCACTAAACTACGTGCTGATGTTGGTCTCCGCGCTGTATACCTTGATCTTCCGGATCAGCTTTGTCCTGTATGGCAAGAAAAACCGCATATTCACCAAGAAGATCGGCGCGGTGTGCCGTCGCCCGGACACGGCAGCGGATTAACCCGACACCATCGGACAACTACGATCCGGTGCGTGCGCGGATCGCTTCGGCCGCCCGCCGCGCAAATCATTTATTCCGTTGCGCCTGCTTGGAAGCACCACACCTTCTGGTACGCCCGCGCCTAGCACCTCATCAATATGCAACCCGCCGAATCGCCCTCCAAATTAAAAACGCAGCTATAGCAGGCCACGGTCCCGATACCATCGCACCGTGGCCTCCACGCCGCGATGGAAATCGCTCTGCGCCTCAAAGCCGAGTAGGGATGCACTTTTCTCAGGCGAAAAATAAAAACTTTTTCGGAAAAAATCCAGCCGCCGCCGATGCAACGGAGGCTGTATACCAACTCGGCCAAGTGTATTTTCAAGAACGACCGCCGCCGCCAGAAATGGCCACATCGGCAGGGAAAGCCGCGCTCCACGCTTACCGAAAGCAGCGCCAACTACGTCCACCATGTCACGCGTAGTCAGCACCTCTGACCCCGCCAGCACGAAAATTTCACCTACCGCATGTGGCGAACGTGCCGCAAGAGACATACCGCGTATCAGGTCATCCACGTAGATCAGTTGATGCAGATTCAGGCCCGGACCGACCAAAAAAAACGTGCCCTTCTCAACCGCACGAAACAGCTTTAGGAGCCTGTAGTCACCCGGCCCGTAAGTCTCTGATATTCGTATAACAGTGACCGGGATTCGGTCGGCATAGGAGAGTGCAACGCGTTCGCCCGCCAGTTTGGTCGTTCCATACACATTCGCAGGACTCGGAACGGTCAGCTCCGAGAGTTGGCCGTGAGCTGCTGATCCGTACACCCCGATCGTGCCGCCGTGCACAATACGCTCCACTCCAGCTACCAACGCGGCCTCGCACACGTTTCGCGTTCCTTCGACGTTTACTTGGTAAAAATGATCAGCACCGACATTCGCTTCATGCTGAGCGGCGGCCAAATGGTAGACAACCCCTACCGATGTCATGACGTCGCGCAACTGTCCTGCATTGGTCACTGAACCGTCAATAACATCCACGCCAGCGGTCCGCAGCTCTTCAGCGTTCGCCTCTTCGATTCGCGTATTCCGTTGACCGAGTACCACTACATCATCGCCATCGGCATGCACACGCAGCGCCAAGCGAGAACCAATGAAACCCGTTCCCCCGGTAATCATCACTCTCACGACCCGCCCCCGTTCTCGACACAACTCCGATCATCAACGTCAGACGTTTTTGTCCTAAACGGGAATTCGCACCGCACATCATCAAGTTCCACTTGCGTCTGCTCCGCAGACCAACCGAGTTCGGCCGCTGCTACATGAGCGCACTGCTCGAGCGCCACCCCCCCTGGATCTCCTGCGGTAGCCAGATCGGTCCTGCGAAAAGCAAGGTCACCGAGGCGAAACGCCGCCTCCCGGCGTATCGCGTGCACAATTTCTGCTTTCAATACTGTCGTCTCCCCAAAAGTCTCTCCCAGTTCGGGATTCTCTGCCACCAAACCCAGAACATCGTGATACCGGCTCCCATGGTTGTGCAGTAACGCGCGTAGCACCGAGCGCCTGAATCTGTTGCCCTCAGCGTGTACAACTGACTTGCATAAGGCGTCAAAATCGCCAATATCACCACCCGTCACCGGTACATGCGCGGTCGTGGATCGGGGCCACCCATGACCAAGTTTTTTCACAACCAGATCAACGGCACTCTGCGCTTCACCTCGCGCCATGGTATAACGAACTCCGATAACCGTAATCAATCCCTTCACCCCATGGACGCGCTCATGATCCACGATGCGTGAACGTTTCCCATAACTCAGGTCCTTGGCTCCCAGAGCGTTTTCGCCGAACGGAACCAGACCGAAATTGACCATCCCGACTTCCCCCGCATTCAGCTCCAGCGCGGGGTACGCATCATTTACCTCCCGGATGTATCCTCCTAGCTCATCCCAACTCGTCCCGACCCGGTTAGGTGGTGCATCAAAGACCCTATGCCAGACACCGACGAGCGTGAATTCCCGCCACGGTACGATAAACAGATGCCGTCCCGATCGGCTAACTATCGCGTCCGGATCGCGCGTTTGCGTCTGCACCGCGAGCGCCCGACCATGCCGTGGCCGCCGGCGCACTACCATACATAGGTCCCTGGAATACCTACCCACAGGCGCAAGGCTGAGATTGGCGTCGGATTTCAATAGCGGTTCCGCCCACGGCCCAGTCGCGTTAATCACCATACGGGCATCGATATCGAACGCCTCGCCGCTCAACATATCGCGCGCGCGCACACCGCAGACCCCACCGCCATTCCTTCTGAATCCAAGCGCCTCCACGTAATTAGCCACATCCGCCCCGGCCTCAGCGGCCGACCGCACGAACGCGAGGACTAACCGTGTCGGGTTGTACATCTGGCCATCAAAAAATTCCACGCCGCCCGTGAGTCCGTTGCGTTCAAGGTCCGGGAAGAGCTCTGCAACGTCAAAACGACCCAATGCCCTACCGCGCGGGATACGCCGCGCCGGATCCCGAATCCCAAGATTCCGATCCGCCGTCAATAGGTCGTAAATCGATACCCCCGCCATCAGCAATCCGCGTCCGCTACTCCCGTGGCCATAGGTCGGAATCACGATCGGAAGCGGTTGGACTAGATGTGGTGCAATTGTCAGCAGTGCACGACGTTCCCGGCAAGATCCACGCACGCGCGCAATGTCGCCGTGTTGAATGTACCGGATTCCACCATGGACCATCTTGAAGGAGTTGGCCGAAACGCCTTCTCCGAAATCACGCTGCTCGATCAATGCTACGCGTAGTCCGCGGCCAACCGCATCCCATGCCAAACAGCCCCCAAAGATTCCTCCCCCAATAACGAGAAGGTCATAGCCACCGCGCGCCAGCGCTGATAAATTCCGTCGCACGTCACGCTCCTTGGGTAAACGGCCTACTGCGCATCCAGCAGGCGGGTCAATGACATTCAGCCGCCGCGGATCGGGGGCTGCCCACGATACATGGCTGGCAAACTCCAAATCGTCGATACGACTGCGCTGTTTTCAAGCCCACTGTTCTGTTACGATTCATGGACAAGAATACCAGAGACGCCGTTTATATTGGCCGCCGGCCCACACTGCCCACCAGTTTATTTAGCACCGTTTCAGCATCAGGCCCGAACGTGAAGACGAAATCACTGCTGCCCTTTCTTTTCGTAATGGCGCTCGCGCTGATTCCACGCGTCATAGGCATTGGCGCCTATCTGGTCGCCGATGAACAGCTATGGATCGTCAGGTCAATCCGGTTTCTGCATGCCCTGCTGAGCGGCGACTTCCCGGCCACCAACCAAGCCGGGCACCCCGGGGTGATCACCATGTGGCTGGGGGCCCTGTTCATCGGACTGCGGACCTTGCTCGGACCTTACGTCTGGCTCAAGGACTTCATGTGGCCCGCACAGTTCGCCGTTGCCATAACAACAGCGGCATGCATCGCTGCAATGTTTCTGCTGCTCCGTCGTATCTCAGGACTTTGGGTGGCAGGATTTTCGGTCGTATTCCTGATCTGTGACCCTTTCTATCTAGCGCTTTCACGCATTTTCCATGTTGACGCACTACTCGCGAGCCTGATGTGCGTAAGTGTTTTGTTGCTCATAGCAGCGATGGAGGAACCCGAGCGCGGACGCTCTGTACTCCTGGCATCCGGCGCCTTTGCCGGACTCGCACTACTCGAAAAACTACCCGGGGTTTATCTATTGCCGTTTTCCGCGGCCTTGGTACTGTTCTACCCCCTCATCCTTACGACAACAAACAGCAACCATCCCCGCGCCTACGTGATGCGGATCCTCCCCTGGAGTGCAGCTGCCGCGGCGGTCATCTATCTACTGTGGCCTGCCTTATGGAGCGACCCGTTGATTCTTTTCCATTCCGTTGAGCAGGCACCCGCAATCGCGGCCCACGCGAACGGCCAGTTTTTTCTCGGTCAACCGGAGCGCAATCCGGGCGGTTTCTTTTACCCCACGGTGTTGCTATTCCGCAGCACCCCCCTGTCACTCATCTTGGCCATTGGTACGTCGGTATTGATCCTGTACCGCTGGCTGAGCAGGCGCGTGTTGCCGCAATCCTGGGAACGGCTGGGACTCGTCCTTCTGCTCTATATGGCCGGCTTCATGCTCATGATGTCTTTTGGCGCAAAGAAGATGGACCGTTATTTACTGCCGGTATTCCCCGCCCTCGACATTCTGGCCGCGATCGGTGCCGCAGTACTGTTCAAAGCCCTTCGATGCCGCTTAAACACTATTGCCTGGAAGACGTTAGGCGTAGCAGTGCTGGCGGGACTGGGGGTGATCATGCTTGCGCCGATCGTACGCCTCTATCCTTATTACCTATCCTACTATAGCCCACTCGCCGGCGGGCCACGCGCGGCCGTGCGGTTTTTGCTCGTCGGACGTGGCGAGGGGCTGGACCAGGTAGCCCACTATCTCAATTCCCTACCCGACGCACGGCGCATCACCGTCGCCACCGAATTCCCGTATCTCCTGCAACCCTTGTTTCATGGGCACGTTATGAGCACGCAAACTGGGCAGTATAAACCCCTGACCCTCGAGCGCGCCGACTATCTAGTGGTCTACATCTCAGGACGGCAGGAGCAGGAATTGCGTTTGCCCGAACCCGTAATCCGCTATTATCAAACGCACCAGCCAATCCTCCGAATCGTGATCAACCACATCGACTATGCCGATATCTATAAGCTGCGGTCTCGGGTGCCACAGCCGCGCATCGATACGCCGGAGATGCGGCGTCACCCATAGGACGACTATCCCCGTACGGCGGATGCCCCGACACACCGGCGATAGCGGCTTGGCGACCGTCGATCACCCGCACCTAACGCGTCCTGCCAGTGCACAGACGGCGGCTACGTAGTTCCCAGCACGCCACGGTACATATCTAGATACTCGGCGATCATTTTTGGTCGCGTAAACCGTTCTTTGACCTGCTGGTATGCCGCGGAACGGATTCGAAACGCGACTTCTCGATCCAGTCCCATCATCATCCTCAGCTTATCGGAGAGCCCCTCCGGCGAGCCGGATGGGAAGAGAAACCCGGTGCGTCCGTCTGCGATGATTTCCGCGATCCCAGGCACGTCAGATCCCAGGCAAAGTGAGCCACAAGCGGAAGCCTCCAAGAGGGTTAACGGGAACCCCTCGGCACGGGAAGGTAGAACAACCGCCTCCGCTTCGCTATACAACGGTTGAAGGGCATGGTTGTCGACCGCTCCCAAGAACCGGATCGAGCCCGACAAATTCCACCCCTGGACCATCCGCCTGAGCGCCGGCCCATCCGGACCCTCCCCCGCAATACGAAGTTCCAGCCCCGGTAGCGAACCGGAAATCTCACGCCAGGCGCGTAGGAGCAGGTCGACACCCTTCATGGGGTGCAGGCGTCCCACGAACAGTACATAGGCTTGTCCAGAACGCGGAACGGGCCTCCGCGGTTCTTCCAACCAGTACTCCCCTATCCCGTTGTAGATAACAACGCCCTTCGTCTCCACGCGCGGATACTGCCGGCAAGTATCCGCGAGCATCGACCCACTTACGGCGCTGACAACATCCGCGCGGGCAAATAAACGCCGTTGCCAAACTCCTACCCTCGGATCCGACTGCGGCGCGACTCGGATCTCGCTGTTATGCACGGTCACCGCCAGTCGCCAACGGTGAGGAAGTGCATGGGCACCGACCGCGGGAATCGATTGCCCGATCGGAAAATGAATATGCAGGATTTCCGCGCCCCACTCCCGGATGGCTCGCCGCAGGTGCAACGTGGCGCGCGCGGCCGATGCCCAGGATCGGGGGCGCGCCCACGTGGGAAAAGACGCCGCCGCAATCGTCCAGATGGGAACTGCACTTGTCAGGGGGCGACGCCCGCGCCAACGGCTACCCATCTCGACAACGCCCGTCGGATGGCCAGCCTCAGTGAATGCCCCAGCCAACTGCCGCACCAGCAGCTCCACGCCTCCCAGGGTATCCAGTTCATCGTAATGAACCAGCAGGATTTTCATAGTTGAGCTCGTGGAATCGACTCGGGCCAGACGTTCCGCCCTACTGCGCTGCGAAAAACAAGGTAACAGTACTTCTTGTGTATCGCGTTCACCAATCGATGCTACCAATCATACGGCCCCAACCCCGTTCAACCTCCCAACGGGAGGCAGGAACGCACACCTGAAGGTCGGACTGCTTGATTGCCCTTACACAATACTCCGAATCAAGCCAGGCGGGGCACCGATGTCCGAGTCAGGACATCGGCTACACCACCGCATCATTGGTCAATCGCCAACACCCGGCGCCGGCGGCGTGCCGCAATCCCGTACACAGAAATTAATCCAGTTGCCAGGGTGAACGGGCCCAGGGAACCGCCTCCCCCCGTGGTGGGCGTCCCCCCTCCCACGGTGGACACTACTGGACCGCTGGGATCGACGATGACGCCATTGACCACACCGTCCGCATCCCCCGCACCTCCATCCACCAGGGTCAGCGTCGCCG